>JAGXOH010000024.1 GCA_023659985.1 Candidatus Falkowbacteria bacterium LH_S3
ATTTCATTTGGCATTAGGATTTTGGATTTTGGATTTCATTTAATTTTTGGTTTTGCGTTTTAAGTTTTGAGTTTTGAATTTCAACAATTTGGGAGGAAGCAAATTTTCTAAGGCAAATTTTCCAAATTATAGTTCATAATAGAGATCAATATAGTCTTGGGCTGATTTCTGCCAAGAAAAATCTCGATTCATACCGTTTTTTTGCAACCTTTTCCATTGAGAAGGTTTTTGCCTATAAATATTTAAAGCTTGTTGAAGTTTTCTTTGTAAGGCGGTTTCAGAAATTTTATTAAAGCTAAAACCAACCTTTTTATCAACTGTATCTTTTAAACCACCTGTTGCTCGCACTACCGGTACGGCTCCATAACGCATGGCTATCATTTGCCCTAATCCGCAAGGCTCAAAAAGAGAGGGTAAAAGATAAATATCAACCCCAGCGTAAATTCTTTGAGCCAAAGAAGCGTCAAACTTTAATTGAGCGCTTATCCGCTTAAGATCCTGTTGAGACCATTTTTTTATTTGTTTCTCATACTTTTTCTGACCAGTACCCAATATCACGAATTGGCAATCCAATTTTTTAATATCCTCTCCTAACAATTCCAGACCTTTTTGTTTTATTAATCTGGAAATAAACCCAACCAAAGGCACATCTTTATCTCGAGTTAAGCCCAATTCTTTTTGAAGAGCTAACTTGTTTTCTTTCTTTTTAATGATATTGCGAGAAGTATAGTTTGCGACAATATTGTTATCAGTAGCAGGATTAAAATAATCAGTATCTATTCCATTGAGTATACCCTGAATTTTATTTTTATTCTTTTTTATAACCTTATCTAATCCCATACCAAATTCAGGTGTAGTTATCTCATGAGCATAAGTGGGACTAACAGTATTAACCGCATCAGCGTTAATAATGCCTTGCACTATAAAATTAATATCTCCGTCCCTGGCATCTTGAGACAAAGAACGCAAGGAAGTTTTACTTAAATTTCCAGTAGATAATACTCCAATGTCTGATTTTCCTTGGTAATTAAGATTATGGATGGTATATAAAGATTTAATGTTTTTATAATAAAAATCAGGTGTAACCCTTAACAAATCCGGAATTAACGCAGTATGAAAATCATGACAATGAATAATATCCGGTTTATAACCTATAAAAGGCAAAATCTCTAAAACCGCATGAGAAAAAAACAAAAACCTTTCTGACTCATTCCCCCAATATATCTTGCTTTTACCAAAATGCTTTTGATTTTCCAATAGATAAACATCTACACCCGAAAATTTAATAGAGGTTTGCCAAATCGTTACTTTCTCTTTTTTTTCTCCGACTTTTATTTTTAATCCTCCTTTTACCTTCTTTAATCTGTTGCTTTCTTTCTTAATAAATCCATACTTAGGCATAATAATACTTACTTCATACCCCTTGCTTTTTAGAGCGGAAGACAAAGACTGAACCACATCAGCCAAACCGCCTACTTTAGCCAAAGGATTGACTTCTGCAGAAACCATTAATATCTTTGGTTTTATTTCTGCCATAAAAAATATTAAATTAATTTGAGTCCAGAATCTAACGCAACACATTTAGCGTAAAACGCTAATAGATGTTAAGTTAGATCTCTATAAAACATTGTCATAGCAATATAATAATTTCATACAATAAAAAGCTTAAAACTTAAAGCTAAAAGCTAAAAACTACAACTTAAATCTTAAAACTTCTACTTAATAAAATCCGAATGACAAAATCCTAATGTCAAATGAAGGTCAAATGACTAAATGTTAAATTAAATGTCAAATGTCAAATGTCAAAACTTAAAGCTACGCCGCCGGGAAGCGTAGGTAATTTCATCCAAATATCCTACCAAATAATCAGCCAAATTTACTCCTTGACTCTCTAGCACCTTGATTCCGAAAATAGGATTTAATTCCAAAATAAATAAACGCCCATGCTTGTCTTTGGCCAAATCCCAACCACACCAATCCAAATTTAATTTTTTATTCCATTCTCGCACTTTTTCTTTGATTTTAGGATCTACATCAAAACTTATTTCCGCCCCTCGCCATACATGCTTAAGTAAATGTTTTGAAATTTTTTTATAAGCCATAATAACTTGGCTACCAACCGTTATAATCCGGAATTCTTCATTGATTTCAAGTAATTCTTGAGTGTAAATATAATGTTTTTCACTGATCCTGTCCTTGTTTATGGGTATTTTTTTCTTGCGCAAATATTCATGTGCCTCTTTTTTATTGGAAATTTTACTGATGCCATACCCTCCATAACCCCAAATATCCTTAACTAATATAGGATAAGAAGCCAGGGAGAAAAACTCCTCTGCCTGTTGTTTTGAGATTAAAATCTCAGTAACCGGGGCTGGAAGCCGAAAATAATCAAAAATATACTTTTGATGTTGTTTATTCTGAAAAAGATAAGCCGTAACCGAACCCGGAAAACATTTTCGTTTTAGGAAATTTTCTATAAAAAAAGACCGATCCCATAATTTAAACCACTGAACATGCAGAGCGTGAGGATGCCATATATAAGCGTCACAAATGTTTTTGGAAAATTGTTTGTGCCAATCAACCGCATGCCAATTCAGAGGCACCGGTTTATAACCTTTTTCCAATAAAGCTTCCCTAATGTCTGTTTGTACTTCCCAATAACCTATCTTCATAATATTTTAAAAAACCCGAGATTATAAAATATTTTTTAAGATCTCCCCTGCTATATTTTTCCCTGTAATTCCTTCTATTAACATTCCGGGGTTAGAATTAACTTCTATTACTAAAGGCTTTTTTTTGTCCACAACCATATCCACTCCTGCATAATCCAATCCAAGTACTTTGGCAGACTTGATAGCCATTTTTTTCATGTTGTCAGTAGGGTGGAATATTTTACCTTTTCCTCCGCCCCAAAGATTGGCGCGAAAATCAAAGCCGTTGGATTCTCTCTCCATAGCTCCCACTATCTTGCCTCCAGCTACAATAATCCGCAAATCCTTACCACCTGCATCTCGAATATATTTTTCAAACAAAACCTTAGAAGGAGCTATTGAAGCAGAAGCCAACAACTCAAACACTGAAATAAGAGACATTCTAGAATTAATATAAGCCACTCCCTTGCCAAGCGACCCCTCTCTTAACTTACATATATATTCATTGCTATTAAAAAAATCTAACAATGGAGTCAAAAAAAATTGAGAACAATTAATCGCTGCCGGAACTGTGGGAATATCGGCTTGATGAAAATAAAGCTTAGATCTGATCTTATCCTTAGAAATAGCAATAGCTTCAGGATTATTTTTTATAGGGACTCCTGTTTTTTGCAGGAACTCAAGTAATATAGAAGCTTCTAAATTACCTCCAGCCACAGGCAAAAATAAAGAGTATTTTTGGGGGTTAAATGGTTCCTCCTTATAATAAAATTCCATTTTTTTACCAAAAGAAATAAAAAAACGATCAAAAAACAAAATCTCTGATTCATACCCCAATTTTTCCAATTCTTCAGGGAAACGAACATATTTTTCATCTTCCAACTCTTTCCAGGAAGGTTGCATAGCAATAATGCCGACCTTCTTTTTCTTGATAGCCATAAAATTTTAAACCATTAAATGTTAAAATTATTAAAATAAGAAATTGGATTATATCTTTCCCAATTTCCCTTTTCCAAAATTATTGGATTCCAATATCCCGTCTTTATCTACCAAAAACTATTTTTTTATTGACGCGTATACTTTCCTGCAACAACTTATTGCCACTATCATACTTATCCTTTAATTTACTAGGGCTATCTAAATATTCCTCCACAGGTTTCAATGTCTTACTCCAGGTCAATTCTTTTTTATAATCCCTAATATTTCTAATTATTCTGTTCCTTAAATCTTTATTCCTCTTTAGCTCGCGAATCTTTCTAACCCAATCCTGTCCATTACCGGTTTTGACCACCAACCCTAAGCCCTTAGCCTCTATAATTGGAGCAAAAGCCTCGCAATCATTTAAAATAACCGGCAATTCCGCCCATAGATAATCATAAATTCTGGTCTTTAAAAACAAATTGGCTTCAGGAATATCTGGAGAACTAACCACTCCTACATCACACTCAGTCAAATAATTTCCTCTTTGCCTGAAAGGTATCCATTGCTCAGGAAAGAAAACATTCTTATTGATCAAGGCCTGATTTTTTGCCACCAGTAACGTTCTCTTGGCCTCCAAAGATAATTTTTGATCTTTGTCTGGATGCTTAAAACCTTGAAATATTAATTTTATTTTATCTTTACTTAATTTTTTCATAACCCGAACCAAAGTCTGTCCGTCATTCCAATTCCACACTCCTCCATTCCACATAAGTAAAAAATCATCTTGATTAATATTTTTACATTTTCCTCTATAAATATCTTTTTTATGCTTAGGAAAATTTTTCTCCATACCAAAAGGAGCTTCCTCAATTATATTACTGAGCTTTTTATGTTGAAGATAATTATCCAAATTTAGCCTTCCTAAGCTGATTAAGGATCCCCACAATAAAGTCTTAACCTGTTTATCACGACAAAATATCTTATCAGAGATCATAAGAGAAAGATTGAAAGAAGACGCAATATATTGGTGAAGCTGTTTTTGTTTATGTTGACTGCCAAAATCTTTAAATTCCAAAGAGCCAATAGGAGCTACGCTCCACAAATAAGTTAATATAGTTTTCTTCTTTTGATAAGCAAACCACAAAGGTTGAGGTGGAGGATAAGCTCCAAATACAACCAAGCTTGAGGAATAAATCAATTTCTTATTATTATTTTCTTCATATAAATAAAAATTTATACTGGAATCAATTATGTCGGTTTCATTAGGTACAACCATAGATACCTTATATCCTTTCTTGATTAAAAGATCAGCTAACTTTTTATAGATTACTGCAGTTCCCACTAAATTTTTATCTATATTGACCAATCCGGTAAATATGACTGCTTTAGAAGACATATTGATATAATTAAAATTTAATAACAAATTAATTTCAAACAAACAAAATTATATTTTATTTTTCATTATTCTATAATCTTCTGTATCCCTCTTAATTGTTCACCCTCTATAGCAAAATATTCCCATGAATTTTGCAAAGGATAATTGTACCCCGCTGATACATGAAAATCCGAGCCTCCGGTTTCGATTAAGTCATATCTTCTGGCTAAATACTGGATATACATTATATCTCCATAAGAATGATGGGGAGACATTTTTTCAATCCCTTCCACTCCCAAACTCTTTAATCTATCTATAAAATCGTCATTAAGCTGATTCCTGTGTTTGCCTGGATGATTAAGAACAATTACTCCTCCTATCTTTTCTTTTAATTTTAATATTCTTTTGATATCAATATAGCTTTCCCTTAATATACCTATATCTTTATTTCTAAGATAATTATCAACTATATCCTTTATTCTTATTTCCTCAATATCCAATTCTTTTTTAATTTTTTTTCGATTATCCGGATATTCCAAAATATCATCTATCACATGATTGATTGGGATATACTTGGTATATTTATCTAATGTTTTTTCCACATCCAAATTAAAATCCAAACGATTCAATATCCGTCTAACATTGTTTCTTCTCCTAATTTGGCTATCACGCAACATTTTATGCAGACGATGATCATCTTGGTAATTATACCACAAGATATTAAACCTTTTATGATTAAGCTTAACATAAACTTCCAGTCCGGGGATGGTTTTAATGTTTTTTTCTTTGCAAGCTTTATAAAACTGCTGTTGCCCTCTAACTGTATTATGATCCGTTAAGGAGGCTATAGCCACATTGTTTTGAGACAAAAAATCGACTAATTTAATCGGAGTTAAATAGCCATCTGAATAAGTGGAGTGAACTTGAAGATCTATTAACATACAATTTGATAATTAAAGCATAAAAATATAAACTGTTTGATTCTTAGGTTTTGTCCTTTAAGCTTTTTGGACAAACAACTAAAATTTAAGTTCTTTGCTGTCTAAATATTCTTTTACTCCTTTTATTAAGGGCTCTGCTTTTTCTTTATTCAGATTATATTTTAATAAAAAATAGGTGGCCGTTCTCAGAGCAGTCCAATTATAATATAAATTTATTCTTTGATTTAATTCATGATCCAATGTCAGTTTGGCATATTTTAAATAACTATTCAAAAATATTTCTTTTAATTCTTGGATATATTCTTTTTTTCTTACTTTTACTCCGATCATATAATCCAATTGTTGGATGAAAGAACCCAGGTCCCTGGCAAAATCAGCCAAACAAAAATCGTTAAAATCAATAAAAGCCAATTTATTATTGCTAATTCTGATAACATTTTCAGGATGAGCATCTCCGTGAATAACCCACCTTTTTTTTGTGGCTTGAAAAAATTTTTTTTCTTGACTAACCATACATTCATAAGCCGTGCGGAAAAACTCATCTAATTCAGGATAAAAATAATCCACCATATTCAAAATGTGCTTTTTGCCTGGTATAGCAGTATCTATACGACTATTTTGTTTATTGAAATTAATGGTCTCATACGTAGGTATTTTATGCAATTTAACCAACCAAGTCGCCGCCTTCTTGGTTATCTGTTTCATCTCCTCATAAGTCCCTTTTTTTATGTAGTAAAAAAGATTTTCTCCTTTAACTCCCCTGTAAAAAACCGCTCGAAAATAACTGGAATAAAATAATGGTCTAACAGTTGTTAAATACCCGCTAGAAAAATGATTCCGCCATAAAAATTTTAAAACAGAATATACGTTTCTTCTGGGTTCATTACTATGGGCTGAACAATAAATGGGGATCTTGCTAAACTTGCCGTTACTGGCTATAAAATAAGTATCAAACCTAATAACCACATGGTAGCTAGTTTTCCATGTTTGTTTCTTGATAGGAATTATTTTTACTTTTTTGATGTCTGTAAAATCAGGATAATAAGATAATACTTTTTTCTTAAAAAATGATAATACGTAGTGTTCATCAAATAATTTAGTAATCACGTTCATATCCGCTGTTTTGACAAAGCATCATTATTGGTTCATTTTTTTCCAATAATATAACCAATGATGCTTCCATATCATTTTTTTGATGTTAATATATAATTTTTCAGCTTTTAACTTATATTTTTTACTGTCTTCATCTTCAAGTGACCGAACAGATCTTATAAGTTCATTCAAGCCCCTTTCAATTTCATCCGGGCTCCAAGCATGAGGTCCGAAAATGTGGCTAAAATCCTTAGCTGAGGACCACCAGAATACGCAACTGGCCAATCCTCTAACAAAATGCCATCTTGCCCATTTATAATTAGAGTCTTTATCAAATTTCTCCATTGCGTCATAAGCCAAATAAACCAATTTCCAAATTTTTTTATGAATTTTATTATTTTTATCATACCATACAATATAAGGTTTGTTAGCCACTATTTCTTTTTCAGTAGATTCCCAACTACAAGCCACTAAAGAAACATCTTCTTTCCCTTTACGGTAACTATCAATATATTCGGAAATGGTTTTTGTTGATATATTATCATCTTTTAAAACTTTGCCAAATATTTTTTTATTATCAACATATCTAAGACCATAAATCTCCCCATCAGTAACTGTTATTACTGGATCCAAAGGATTTTTTAATTTTTTATTATCCTGTAAAAAAGAGGGTGCATAATTATTGGAAGCATTTCGAGATCTAAAAATTGTTTTTAATTCGCTATTTTTATCATAATAAACTTTACCGATGTCAACTCCCCCCAACTTCCCATTATAAGCTATCTCATCCACAACAATCCATTCAAAACCAAATTCTTTAATGCTCAGCGCCACCTCTTTGCTATAAGCTAACTCAGGTAAAAAAAATCCTCTTAAAGCCAAGCTAGATCCAAAAGTATCTTTTAAAATTTTATTATTTTTATCTATTTGATGAATCATCTCTTTGCCTGGTATTAAAGGAAGCAAAGGATGAAAGAAAGCAGACCCAGTCAACTCTATTTGTCCGGCATCCACCAACAACCTTATTCTTTTTATAAAATCATTATAGCCCATCTCTTTCCATCTTGACACTAAACAACCTGAGATATTTAAAGTAAATTTAGTCTCAGGATATTTTTCTAAATAAGAAACTATGTTGTTATAACTTTTTTCAGTAGCCTCTTTAATAACAACCGGATCTGAATTTGCAGGTTGATATAAATGTAGCAAATTTATCCAAAGCATAAAATAAAAATAAGTAGTAATTTAAAACTAAAGAAAATTCTAAATATCAAATTATAAAATATAGGTTATTTTTTATTATTCATTCTTAATGTCTTTCTAAATAATCTCATATATTTTTGAGCCGGAATTTCCCAACTATTGGATTGCTTCATAACTCTTGCCACTAATCCTCTCCAACTCTCTTTATGGCCAAAAGTCTCAACAGCTCTAACAATAGCTCTAAACAAAGCAAAAGGCTTAAATTGAGAAAATACAAATCCGGTTCCGATATCAGTAATAGGATTATAGTCAATTACCGTGTCTTGCAATCCTCCCACTTTTCTAACTATGGGAATACATCCATATCTCATGGCTATTAACTGATTAATACCGCATGGTTCATGATGAGAGGGTAAAAGAAAAAAATCAGATCCTGCATAAATTAAAGTTTCATACTTTTGGTTTTCTTCATGAGAAGGAATGATTATCAACTTCTTAGAATATTTTCTGGAATAACTTTGAATTTTTCTTATATACTTCTTGTCACCAGAACCAATAACTATTATTTGCAAATTCATAGACATCAATGACCCTAATATTTGAAGTATCAACTCAAATCCTTTTTGGAAAGTAACCCTGGAAGTAGTGCATATTAAAGGTATGTTTTCATTTATCTGTAACCCGAATTTCTCTTGTATGTATTTCTTATTCTCTTTTTTAAAATAAAAATTAGTATTATTATAATTTTTTATCAACCCAAGATCATTGTTTGGATTGTAAGCTAAATAATCAATGCCGTTAATAATGCCAAAAAGCCTATCTTTTCTGTTTCTTAAAACTCGATTAAGGTCTTGGCCAAGTTTTTTGGTCATTATTATCTCTTCTCGATACTGCTCGCTTACGGTATTGATGGCATCTGTTGTTAAAATTGCTCTTTTTGTAAAATTAATATATTCTATACTCTGATCAGTAATCAATGGCAAGGCTTTTCTACCATAATCTTTCTTTTCCTGCGGTATATCCCACCAATTTTGCCCAAATTGAAAAACTAAATTATGTATAGTATGCACGGTTTTGGCTCGTTTTAAAGTTTCAGAGTGCCTAAAAGCATATTTTAAAAAATAAGGAATTAGACCTGTTTGCCAATCATGGCAATGAATAATATTGGCTTCAAATTTCAATTTGGAAATCAATTTTAAAGCAGCTATATCAAAAATCAAAAATCTTTTATTTTCATGAGTAGAACCGTATAAAGTTTTACGAGCAGAAAAATATTTTTTATTTTCAACAAAATAAACCGGAAAATCCTTTATTAAATACCCTTTCCAATAATTAATTTTTACTGAATTACAGGAATCAATTTTTACCCTTACATTTTTATAAATCAAAGTTAGATCATACTTTTTTTTATCTATAATTTTACCATATAAAGGAGTTATGCAAATGATCTCATTATCAAACCCTTTTAACGCCTCAGGAAGGCTTTGGGCCACATCACCCAAGCCTCCGGTTTTAGAGAAAGGAGTAATTTCAGAAGATACCGAAACTATTTTTAATTTCTTTGACATATAATATAAGTAAATTTTAACTTAAATTTTCTAATTCCTAATCTTATTACTGTTGCCAGCGCAAATAGCTACGGCTAAAGCATCTGCAGCATCATCCGGTCTAGGCAAATCTTCCATATTTAATAAAAATTGAACCATTTTTTGCACTTGCATTTTAGAAGCTTTACCATAGGTGGAAACGGCTTGCTTTACCTGTAAAGGAGTAAACTCTACCATTGGCAATTTGCGCCGTCTGGTTAAAAAGATAACCACTCCCCTAGCTTCTCCCACTGTTAAAGCCGTTTTAACATTATTGCAAAAAAATAATTGCTCCACTGCCACCAAATCAGGTTTATATTTTTTTATTTTTTTATCTAAGTTAGTATATATTTTTTCCAATCTTATCGGAGTTTCATTTCCGGCATAAGTCTTAACCGAGCCATACTCCAAACACACCAATTTAGCGTTCCCTTCTTTTTTTATAACCCCATAACCGGTATCAGCGATGCCAGGATCTATACCCAAAATAATGGACATAATATCAATTACGAATTAAAAATTAGAATTACAAGCTTTTATAATTCACCAATTAACGGCTATTAGCCAAATGAAATCGTAGCACCTTAAGTTGATTTTTGTTCAGAGTATTAGTAGACTATAATTACTCGACTTTGAAAATTAATTCTAATCTACTAAATTCTATGAA
>JAGXOH010000025.1 GCA_023659985.1 Candidatus Falkowbacteria bacterium LH_S3
TGTGGATTATTTAATAAATAATGGTTTGTTGTCCAAAATGAGCTGGACTAATACATGGGCTTGATTTCTTATTTATTTTTAGTTATACTATTTTCGCATTTAATTTTAATAGAAATAGAAAGACACCTGTAATAAATTTCTTGGTTTATATCCGGTCTTTCATGGTGGGAGATCGGGAAGGTGACTGAGAGGCTTTCCTATTAAATTGGGAGGGTTAATTAAAAATCTTTTTTATTTTAGGGGGAAAAGATTTAATAGATATGACTGAAGATTCAAAACAAACACAACAAAAAAAATCATCTACTAAAAAAACCGATCAAGCTTTAGCTAAGGAATTTGCGAAATTGCTTCAACAAGATACGGTTAAAATTCCTCAAGTCGGAGACATAGTTAGGGGAGCCGTTGTTTCCACCTCTATCTCAGAGGTTAAAATTGATATTGACGGTGTATTAACCGGAGTTGTTAGAGGACCTCAGCTTTTTGAAGAGGCTGATGAATATTCAGATTTGAAACAAGGAAACGAAGTGGAAGCCACTGTTATAGATGAGGATAATGAGGATGGAGAGGTGGAGCTATCTTTTCGGGATGCAGGAGAGAGGAAGGCTTGGGAGGCTTTAAGGCAAGCTTATAAAGATAAAACCAATATCAAGGTTAAAATAATCGAGGCAAATAAGGGTGGCTTAATGGCTCGTTATAAACATATAGCAGGATTTTTGCCTGTTTCTCAGTTGGCTCCTGAAAATTATCCCAGAGTTAGCGGGGGAGATAAAGGTAAAATTTTAGAGAAAATAAGAAGTTTTGTCGGAACCACATTTGAGATAAAAGTTATTACTTTAGATGAAGACGAAGGTACGGTTATTTTTAGTGAAAAAAAAGCTTGGAGTGAAAAACAAAAAGATGTGATTGATCAATATAAAGTAGGCATTGTGGTTGATGGAACCGTGACAGCGGTTACCAATTTCGGTATATTTATAAGTTTTGGAGAAGATAATAAAATGGAAGGTTTGATTCATATATCAGAATTGGATTGGAAGAGGATTGACGACCCTTCTGAGTTATATCAAGTCGGGGATAAGCTAAAGGCTGAAATTATCGCCTTGGAAGATTCTAAAATCTTTTTAAGCGCTAAAAAGCTTAAGAAAAATCCTTGGGAAGGCGTAGACAAAAAGTATTATGTCGGTCAAGTTGTAGAAGGAGAAGTTTTAAAAGTGAACCCTTTTGGTTTATTTGTAAAATTAAGCGAAGATATACATGGTTTAGCTCATGTTAGCCAGTTAGGATTGCAAAGAGGGGGGAAAATAGATGATAAATTTAAAGTAAATGAAACATATAACTTTGAAATCACTTCTTTGGTCCCGGAAGAACATAGACTGGGATTAAAATTCGTAGAAAATCAAGAAAAAATTCAAGTAGACAAAAAAGAAAAGACATCTGCGAATAAAGACAAAAAGACCAAGAAAGAAAAAGAGCAAAAACAAGAAGAAAGCAGTGAGGAGAAACAGGAGCAAGATACATCAAAATTGAAAGCAAAAGTTGCTTCTAAAAAGTCAGTATCTAAATCAAAGTCTTCTTCTGCGCAAACTAAGTCTTCTTCTGCGCAAACTAAGAATTCTTTCAAAGCTACTAAAAAAACTTCTTCTGAAAAATCAACTTTCGCTTCTTCTGAGTAATTATATTTCCTTCAATTTATCAAGAAAATAAATACCTCGTCAATTTTTGTACTGTTGCAGGGTCAAGGTTACACTTTGGGGATAATTAATGTTGTTTAAAGCTAAAAACTACAACTTAATAAAATCCTAATGTCAAATGAAATCCAAAATGTAACCCTAATTGCTGCAATTGTAACATACCTCGCCAATTCTCTGGGGGTATTTATTAAATGTTTGCAAAAGGATTTTTATTATTATATACTAAATCAAAATTAACTTAATATTTTCCAGACCAGAATAGGGAACTAATATTTGCTATTCTTAGAATATTTTCTATATATGAAAAAAAATGTATTAAAAAATTTCTTAATATTTTTTGCTATTTTTTTTGCTGTGGCAATAATTTTTTCAAGCATGGGCAAGATGAATAAGGAGCCTCAAAAAATGACCATTGGAGAATTGGTTAATAATATCAAGCAAGGAAAGATATCTGAAGTAGTAGTGAAAGGAGATACTATAAACGTGACTTTAGCTAATGATGAAAAAAGGGTTGTCAAAAAAGAGTCTGGAGAATCATTGTCTCAAACTTTAAATAATTTGGGAGTATCCTCGGGAAAGATTTCCAAAATAAATATTTCTGTGCAAGATAAGTCAGGATTTAAGTATTGGGCCTCTACTTTACTACCTTACCTTTTACCCTTTTTGCTTATTGGAGTATTGATATATTTTATGTTTCGCAGCATTCAAGGCGCCAATAGTAAAGCCATGATGTTTGGTCAATCTCAGGCCAAGCAAGTAGATAAAAGCCAACAAAAACAAAAAGTAACATTTAAAAATGTGGCTGGCTCTGAGGAATCAAAGCAGGAGTTAGGGGAGGTAGTGGAATTTTTAAAAAACCCGAAGAAATTTCAAAAATTAGGAGCCAGGATTCCTAAAGGATTTTTATTATTAGGATCTCCGGGAACAGGAAAGACTTTAATGGCAAGAGCGGTGTCAGGAGAAGCCGAGGCGCCTTTCTTTCATTTATCTGGCTCTGAGTTTGTAGAAATGTTTGTTGGCGTGGGCGCTTCTCGGGTTAGAGATTTATTTAAGAGAGCCAAAAAGAATACTCCTTGTATTATTTTTATTGATGAAATAGATGCTGTGGCCAGAAAGAGAGGCGCTGGTTTGGGCGGTTCCCACGATGAAAGAGAACAGACCCTAAATCAGATTCTTGCCGAGATGGACGGTTTTGATCCTGAAACTAATATTATTGTTATAGCTGCTACCAATCGTCCGGATGTTTTGGATCCAGCCCTATTAAGACCAGGCAGATTTGATAGACAAGTGATTGTTGAAGAACCTGATATCAATGAACGAGAAGGAATATTAAAAGTTCATATCAAAAAAAAGCCTTTGTCTAAGAAGGTAAATTTTAGAAAAGTGGCGGAGAGAACGCCAGGTTTTAGTGGTGCGGATTTGGCAAATTTATTGAACGAAGCGGCTATTTTAGCTGCCAGAAATAATCAGGCAACTATTGGAATGAAAAATATATTTGATTCTATTGAGAAGGTAATGATGGGACCGGAAAGGAGAAGCAGGATCATGTCTGAAAAAGAGAAAAAAATAACCGCTTATCATGAAGGCGGGCATGCTTTGGTGGCGCGCTTTATGCCGCACACCGATCCGGTGCAAAAAGTTTCTATTATAACTAGAGGTAAGGCTGGAGGATATACTTTAAAACTCCCAACAGAAGATAAAAAAATGTATCCCAGGTCTGAATTTATTGATGAATTAGCTGTTTTATTAGCTGGTTATGTAAGTGAGAAAAAGACTTTTGGTGAAGTTACCACCGGAGCTACATATGATTTGCGAAGAGCTACTAGTTTGGCAAGGAGTTTGATTACTGATTACGGGATGTCTGAAAAATTAGGACCCAGGACGTTCGGCTCTAATCAAGATATGGTATTTTTAGGCAAAGAAATCCATGAAGAAAAAGATTATAGTGAAAAAACATCTCAATTAATAGATGAGGAAGTCTCTGATTTTATTCAAAATGCCGTAGATAAAGCCAGGGGGTTATTAAATAATAAACAAGAATTGTTAAAAAAGATAGCAGATGAGTTATTAGGGAAGGAAACTTTGGAAAAGGAGCGATTTGAAGAAATAGTTGGTAAAAAGAAAACAGAGGCAACAGGAGTAAAAGAAAGTGAGAAAACTAAAGAAGCTAAAAAGAAAGAGGAAGGCAAGAAAAAGAGGAAATCGTAAAATGAAGTCAAAAGGAATGTGAATAGATATATAATTGGTATAAGTTGATTTTATAAATTTATGTTGCCTTGTTGGATTATTGTTTTGCTAATTGAAAATTATCATTTAACAATACAACAATAGAACAATGAATTTCCATATTATCACTATATTTCCTCATATTTTTGATTCTTATTGTAATGAGAGTATTGTTAAGAGAGCCCAAGAGGCTGATAAGATCAATATTAAAATATACGATCTTCGGGATTGGACCGAGGATAAACATCAAAAAGTAGATGATTCTCCTTTTGGCGGAGGTGAGGGTATGGTCATGAAAGTGGATCCTATCTATAAAGCTGTGAGAGATGTAAAGAATAAAACTGGTAAGAAAAGAAAAATAGTATTATTTTCGGCTCAGGGAGAAAAATGGAACCAAGCCAGGGCGCAAGAATATTCTGATCTTCAAGACATTATTCTTATTTGCGGCAGATATGAGGATGTAGATGCAAGAGTTGCTAATTTTATTGATGAAGAGGTCTCTATTGGTGATTATATTTTAACTGGAGGTGAAATACCTGCTATGGTTGTTATTGATTCGGTCTCAAGATTAATACCTGGGGTTTTAGGGAATGAAGATAGTGGTATATCAGATTCTCATTCCCGTAATGGCTACCTAAAATATCCCCAATACACCAGACCCAGAGTGTTTAAGGCTGGAAATAAAAAATACACCGTGCCTCCAGTGCTGGTTTCCGGGGATCATAAGAAGGTGGATGAATGGAGGCGGAAAAATTCTAAAGAAAAGAAAGATTAAAAGATAATTAAAAATTAATCATCTTAGTTTATATATCTAGTCTGCAGCCTTAGAAAAATTTGCCTTATTCAAATGAAATCCAAAATCCAAAATTTAAATGAAATCCAAAATCCAAAGCTCAAATGTCAAATAAAATATAGTTGAAACTCAAAACTCAAAACTTAAAACGCAAAACCAAAGCTCAAAATTCAAAACTGAATTAAAACATTGTTAAAAAGTAAAAAGTAAGAAATTTTGAGTTTTATAGGTTGTAGCTTTTAGCTTTTAGCTTTAAGTTTTGTCATTTGACATTTAGTCATTTATTCATTTGACATTCATTTGACATTTGAGCTTTGTCATTAGGATTTTATTAAGTATTTGAGCTTTGGCATTTGGATTTTATTAAGTAGAAGTTTTGACTTTTAAGTTTCAACTAAATATTATGTCCTTAGAACAAGTAGAGAAGCGTATTAAAAAACTAAAAAAAGAGATTGAACATCATCGTTACGCCTATCATGTTTTAGATAAGCAGGAAATAAGTAACGGAGCTTTGGATAGTTTAAAAAATGAATTAGCTAAACTGGAGCAATCATATCCTGACCTTATAACCCCGGATTCACCCACTCAAAGAGTAGGGGGTAAGCCATTAAAAGATTTTGAGAAAGTTGAGCATAAAGTCCCTATGCTTTCTTTGTTTGATGCTTTCACGAAGCAAGATATGCGGGATTGGGAAAATAGGTTGCTTAAAATAAGAGGTGGTAATTGGAGTTATTTTTGCGAATTAAAGTTAGATGGGTTAGCTATGAGTCTAAGGTATGAAAACAGTATGTTTGTTCAAGGAGCTACTCGCGGAGATGGTAAGATTGGCGAGGATGTAACTCCTAATCTAAAAACCCAAGAAAGTATACCTTTAAAATTACGGAAGCCTAAGAGAGATGAGTTGCAACAAGTTGGCTTGACCAATAAGCAGATCATAAATATTCAAAAAGTGCTCACTAGCGGAGAGCTGGTTGTTAGAGGTGAAGTAATAATGACTAAAAAATCATTTGAAAATTTAAATAAAAAACTTAGCCAAGAGAATAAATCTGTCTTGGCTAATCCCAGAAATGCAGTAGCAGGAACAGTTCGTCAGCTTGACCCTCAGGTGGTGGCGGAAAGGGATATTGCTTTTTACGCTTATTATTTGGTTACTGATTTGGGAATAAAAAGCCAAGATAAATTGATAAAACTGCTGTCTTTGCTTGGTTTTAAAATAGTGAAACATTATAAATTATGTTCAAATTTGGAAGAAGTGTTTAAATTTCATCATTTTTGTCAAGACAGGAGGCAAAAATTTCCTTTGCAAGTAGACGGAATCGTAGTTAAGGTCAATGAACTTGATTTATGGGATTTTTTCGGAGTGGTTGGCAAGGGGCCAAGATATATGATGGCTTATAAATTTCCGGCTGAACAAGTTACCACTAAATTAAAAGATGTGGAGTGGCAAGTGGGTAGGACAGGAGTGTTAACCCCGATTGCTTTTTTAGAGCCGGTTAATATTAGAGGAGCAACTATTAGCAGGGCAACTTTGCATAATATGGATGAGATAAAAAGGCTGGATATTAAAATAGGCGACACTGTAATTGTAGAAAGAGCCGGGGATGTCATACCTAAGATAGTTAAAACCCTTCCTGGTTTAAGAGATGGCTATGAGCAAAAAATAAAAGCGCCTAATAAATGCCCCAGATGTGGTGGCGATGTGGAAAAAATTTCCGGGGAAGTTGCTTATAAATGTGTTAATAAAGATTGTTACGCAGTTAACCTTAGGCAATTAATTCATTGGACGAGCAAGAGTGCTTGTGATATTCAGGGCTTGGGAGAGAAGGTGGTGGAGCAGTTGATGGAGAGCGGTTTAGTGGAAGAGATCTCTGATTTTTATACCTTAACTTCTGGCGATCTAAGTCCCTTAGAAAGATTTGCTGACAAGTCTGCGGAAAATTTGGTAAAGGCAATCCAGGACAAGAAAATTATTGATTTGAATAGATTTATTTACGGACTGGGTATTGAACATATTGGCAGTGAGACAGCTTTATTATTAGTTGATAATTTTGTGAACAATTATAAAGGGGGCAAAAGAGGCTGTATTTTTAAAATAAAAGATGTAGTTAATTATTTTGCCTCTGTTGACCTCAAAGACCTTCAAGACCTTCAAGATATTGGGAGTGTTGTAGCCCAAAGTATTGTTGATTGGTTTGGCAATGATAAAAATATTTTGGTCCTAAAAAAACTTGAAAAAAACGGAGTAGGGATTAAATGGAGGAAACAGAGAGATGAAATTGAAAAATTAAAAGGTCTTACTTTTGTGCTAACAGGTGGTTTATCAAGTTTGACAAGGCAGGAAGCAAGGGATAAAATAAGGCAATTAGGAGGCAATACAACATATTCTGTTAGTAAAGAAACCGATTATGTGTTAATTGGAAAAGATCCTGGAAGCAAATACAGGAAAGCAAAGAAATTGGGAGTGAATATTATTACAGAAGAAGAATTTAGGAAGATGGTAAATGGTTGATGGTTATCAGATAGATGTTGCGGGTTAATAATTCAATAACGCGGGGTAGCAACAATTTATGCAACTATCCAAATCTCAAATAAAACATATAGCCAAATTAGCTCGGCTAGATTTATCTGATAGAGAATTGAAAACTTATGGCAACCAGTTGACTGATATTTTGAATTTTGTGGAAAAATTACAACAAGTGAATACTGTTGGTGTGGAGCCTATGGCTCATACCACAGGAGCCGAGAATATATTCAGAGAGGACGAGCCCACAAATTGGGATGAGCAGGAAGTTAATAACGCTTTAAATCAAGCGCCGGAATTGGAAGATAGGGAAATTAAGGTTAAAAGGGTTTTCCAGTAATGATAGTTGCTTATAGTTTTCATTGTTAATTGTTATTAGTGGATATTGGTTGTTAATAACCAATAATAATTTTTTAGTTGCAACAATTGGATAATTATGAATTTAAATACATTAACTATAAAACAGGCTAATGAAAAATTGCAAAGTGGCGAGATTACCTCTAAAGATCTTACAATGGCTTGTTTGGATGCTATAAAAGAAAAAGACAGCAAGTTCAGGGCTTGTTTAACCGTGTGCGAGAAAGAAGCTACGGCTGAGGCTATAGAGGCGGATAAGCGGATACAAAACGGTGAAACCGGGGATCTATTAGGGATTCCTTATGTAGTCAAAGATAATATTTTAACCAAGGGGGTAAAGACTACTGCAGCTTCTAAGATATTAAAAGACTATATCGCTCCTTTTGACGCTACTATAATAAAAAAATTAAAGCAAGCCGGAGCGGTGTTATTAGCTAAAACCAATCTGGATGAATTCGCTCACGGAGCATCTACGGAAAACAGCGCCTTTCAGGTAACTCGCAATCCGATTGACACAAGCCGAGTGCCTGGAGGATCTTCTGGTGGCTCTGGAGCCGCAGTGGCTGCGGATATGTGTTTATTCGGCTTAGGAACAGACACAGGCGGATCAATCAGGCATCCAGCCGGTTTTTGCGGAACAACTGGATTAAAACCCACTTATGGAAGAAGTTCCAGATTTGGTCTTATGGCTATGACCTCTTCTACTGATGTGGCAGGTTCTTTAACTAAGACAGTTGAAGATGCGGCTTTAGTACTCAAGGGTATGGCTGGGGTGGATAAAAACGATGCCACCACAGTTGATAGGCAAGTGGATGATTATGAATCTTTCCTTAATAAGGATTTAGGTGGTATGAAAATAGGAGTTCCTCAAGAATATTTTAAAGAAGGTGTAGCTGATGGAGTGGCTGATGCGGTTTCTAAGGCAACCCTAAAATTAAAAGAACTGGGAGCTGAAATAGTTGAGGTTAGTTTGCCTCATACCGAATTTGGGGTTCCGGTTTATTATATTATTACACCATCAGAAATAAGTTCTAATTTAGCCAGATTTGACGGTATTCGTTACGGTTTGGCGTATTGGCAAGCTAAGGAATTGGCTGATATTTATTTTAAATCCAGGGGGCTTGGGTTTGGTTCTGAGGTTAAAAGAAGGATAATGGTTGGAACTTTTGCTTTAAGCGCAGGATACAAAGATGCTTATTATTTACAAGCCCAAAAAGTAAGAACCAAAATAAAAGAGGAGTTGGATGCGGAACTAAGGGAATTGGATGCTTTGGTAACTCCAACATCTCCACATATAGCTTTTAAGATAGGAGAAAAATCACAGGATCCGCTTAAGATGTATTTAGAGGATGTCTTTGCTACTCCGGCTTCTTTGGCAGGGCTACCTGCAATATCAGTGCCATGCGGAACTTCTAAGGGTATGCCTGTGGGTATGCAGTTGATTGGTAAAAGATTTGATGAGAAAACATTGTTTAGGATAGGGGACGCTTATCAGAAATTAGAAAGTGGGAATTAGAAATTAGGATTGTGTTTGCGTCTGAATTTTTAATTTTTAGCTTCTTTTTAAAGGTGAAAAATTGAAGATACAGGTTAATTTTAAAATATGAAGGTGGGATGGTCGAGCGGTCTAAGGCGCACGCCTGGAAAGCGTGTGTACCTCAAAAGGGTACCGAGGGTTCGAATCCCTCTCCCACCGCTTGGAAAATTAAGCAAAGCTTAATTGTTGAAACTCAAAAGTCAAAACTCAAAAGTCAAAACCAAAAGTCAAAACTTAAAACTGAATTAAAATATAGTTGAAACTCAAAAGTCAAAAGTCAAAATTTAAAACCAAAATTTAAATGAAATCCAAAATCCAAAATCCTAATGTCAAATGAAATATGATTGAAATTCAAAGCTCAAAAGTCAAAAGTCAAAACCAAAAG
>JAGXOH010000026.1 GCA_023659985.1 Candidatus Falkowbacteria bacterium LH_S3
GCTGACGGGATAATCCTTAGATCAGTTTTCAAATCCCTAACATTATTTAACTTTTCTATTGCGCTGTTGAATTATTTTTATTTTTTAACAGTGTAATCCACCCGTTCTTAGATAGTTCTATATTAAAATTGTATAGGACTTCTGGCACGGGAAAAGAATCTAATTATGAGTAAATTAAGAAAAGGATTTATATCTTGCCTAATGGTAATGACTGTCCTATCCATGAGCATGATTACCGCTCTCAGTCCTGCTAACGCAGCTACTGCTGAAGCCGGTGACTTGATCAAAATGGAAGGATTGTCTTCTGTTTACTATTTAGGTCAAGATGGAGAAAGATATGTATTCCCTAACGAGGATACATATTTCTCTTGGTACAGTGATTTTTCCAGCGTAGTCACTATTCCCCAATCTGAGTTAGAATCCTATCCTTTGGGTTCTAATGTTAATGTCAGACCGGGTACTCAATTGGTAAAAATCACTACTGACCCAACAGTTTATGCTGTTGAAAAAGGCGGTACTTTGAGAGCTATTCCTGATGAAGCTACTGCTGAAGCCTTATATGGTGAAAATTGGGCTAAAAGAGTAGTTGATGTTCCAGATGCCTTCTTTGTTAACTACACTATTGATGAAGGCAATGAAGTAAGCTCTGATGCTTATCCTCAAGGAACTGTGGTAAAACATGCTGATAGTTCTGAGAGTTATTACATCAAAGCCGATGGTGAAGCTCAACCTATCAAAGATGAAACTTCATTTAAAGCTAACATGTTCCAATGGGATTTTGTTGTTAACGCATCAGAAGATTATGAACTTCCCACACAAGGAGCTGAGATCGTATCTGCTAATGAAAATTTGATTGATGTTTCTGAGGGAACTTCAGCCGAGTCTGCTGGCACTGCTGGTTCAGGTTTAAGTGTTTCTTTGGCTAGCGATACTCCTGCCAGTGCTACTATTCCAACAGGCGCTACTAAAGTAGCTTTTACTACTGTCAATTTAACAGCTTCAAACGATGGACCTGTTACAATTGATGATTTAACATTAACCAGAATTGGAGTTGGAGATGAGAATGAACTGGGAAAAGTTTATCTTTATGAGGGCATGACAGAAGTTGAAGACGGTGAAAATATCTCAAATGATGATGTAGCTGAATTCAATAATGTTGATTATGTTGTTCCTGCAGGTGAAACTAAGGCTTTAACTGTTAGAGCTAACGTTACTGGTACAGATGATGGTGCAATTGGTAATCATGGTTTCTCAATTGATGAAGTTAGCGACATAGTTACAAATGGAGCTTCTGTGTCAGGAAGCTTTCCAGTTACGGGTAACTTAATGAGTTTAAGTTCAGTACGAGCCGGATCATTAACTTTTGATTTTGGTTCAATAAATAATTCTGTTAAAGTTGGTGAAGAACAAAAAGAAATGTCAGAATTTTCATTAAGAGCTGGTGACCAAGAAGATGTTGCTTTGCGACAGGCTACTTTAACTAATGAAGGTTCTGCTGATATGACTAATTTAGAAAACCTTAAGCTTTATGTAGACGGTGAGGTTGTTACTGAATTAGATTCAGCAAATACTGATGCTGTTACTTTAGCTTTTGACGAACCATATATTATTGAACAAGGTGAAGAAGAAGTTTTCACTTTAAAAGCTGATGTTGTTGGTGGAGCTACTGAAGATGTTAGATTTGAATTAGACGAACTTGGAGATATTATTGGAACAGGCCAAGCTTATGGTTATTTAGTAGGAGTTGCAGCAGTTGGAGATGTAAATTCTAACGTTTTTGAAGTTTCAATTAAAACAGGTGAGTTAACAGTTATTGAAGCTGACTCTAATCCTAATGCTAAAGATGTAGCAAGAGGTGAAGAAGATGCAACTTCCTTGATTGCAGAGTTACAATCAAAAGATGAAGCTTTAACTATTCAAGAGTTAGATGTTGATATCACTTTAAGCAACGAAAGTGGTGCTACTTCACTTGAGAATTATGTGGAAAACGTAACTCTATACTTAGATGGTGAAAGAGTTGCTGGACCAGAAGATGTAACTTTTAATGGTACTACTACTAGTGCAACCGTAACTTTTGATGATTCAATTGAAGTTGACGGTACTCATGAATTAGAGGTTCAAGCTGATTTCACAGACGCAGCCAGATATGGTGATTATATAATGGAAATCGTATCTGATAACATGGAAGTTGAGAATTCTTCTGGAGATTCAATCGATGACATCAACGGAACTGCGACAGGTAACCCTGTAACAGTAGATTCTCCAACACCTACTTTAATGAAAGATTCAACATATGGAGATCAAGATGTGGTCTCTGGTGAAGAAATCTTGGTAGGTAGATACATTTTAGAAGCTGCTGATGCAGAAGCTTTAGAGATTGACAATTACCAAGTTGATATTGGTTTTGCTACAACTAGCACTTCAACAATTTTAGATTCAGGCGATGTAGAAGATTTAAGAGTTAATAATGAAGACTATATCACTAGTCCTGAAGATTCAAATGACTTTTTAGTTGACGAAGAGTTAGCTGCAGGAGAAGAAAAAGTTGTTAATGTTTACTTAACAATTAGTGATGACGTCATTGATGACAACAATATAGATTCTCAAGCTACAACCACTTTAAAGGTTAAAGGTCAAGGAAAAGTAAGTGGCGAGGACATTGAGAACATTCCTGAAGCTGAAGCTACTGCAGATGGTCAAACAGTGACATTGAGAAGGGGTGAATTAACTGTTGCTGCAAATTCAGCTACACCTGAGGCTACAATTATGTTAGCTGAAAGTGAAGGAAATGATGTAGGTAAATGGGAATTCGCTGCAGCTAACGTAGGTTACACTATTTCTGAGGTAGAAATCACAGCTTACAATGATTTAGCTACAACTACCAACGAATCAGCTGTAACTGGTATGACTTTTGGTAATGCTGTAGATAGCACACCTCAAAATGGAGAATTTGTATTTGACACCAATATTGAAGTAGCAAAAGACAATGATGTAAAAGTTATGGCTACTGCTGATTTCAATGATATTGGTAACACTGCTTCTGGTGATGAGAATGTTCAGTTTGCTATTACCGGATACACAAAGAAGGCTAACAATAAAAATGTTAAAACCGATGTTGATGATATTAGTTTTGCTACTGATGAGTTGATGGAGGTATATGACAGTAAAATTACTGTAAGCACTATTGCAGGTGATGCTACTTCATTAGCTAATGTGGAGAATTATGTAGCTGAAGTAACCGTCGCAAATGATGGTGGTGCTAATGATTCTGATGCTATTTTGAAAGAGTTTGAAATAGATGTAGATTCAAGTGACGCTGATGGTACTACAACAGTGTTATCTATTGACAATGCTGACCTAGTAGACAGTAATGATGAAACAGTAGCTAGTAGTACAACTGCAAGTTCAACTAGTAGTGGTGTAGTATATACATTTACACTTGATACAGCCGAAACTACTATTGCTAGCGGTCAATCAGAAACTTATAAAGTAATACTTGAGGTTTCTGGTGCTGAATCAGATGATTATGTGACAACTCAAATACTAAAAACAGGAGAAACAGAATTTAACTGGAGTGATGATAATACTAGTAGTATTGATGGAAGTTTAGTTGACGAATTACCTTCTGATACTTACGAATTGATCAGATAATCATTTTGCTAATAAGGTAGTTTAGTTACACATCAAAAACCCTGCCCATTTGGGCGGGGTTTTGTTTTGCCCCTTATATCACCTGTCTAAACCCGTCATACTATAGTATGTCTGGTTTAGATTTTTAATTTTTCCAATTTCCAATAACAGAGCAATAAAGCAATAACTTTAATTGACACCCAAATCTGCCTTGTTATAATATCTATATAAATAATTAAATTTTATTAAAATTCAAAACTTAAAACGCAAAGCGCAAAATCAAAAGTCAAAAGTCAAAACCAAAATTTGAATGAAATCCAAAATCCAAAATCCTAATGCCAAATTAGTCAAGCAAAGCTTGACTGCTCAACGCTGAACGCATAAAGAAGATATTAAGCCAGAAACCCATGGCATATAATTTATAACTTATAAGGTTACAACATTTGATATTTAGTCATTTATTCATTTGACCTTCATTTGACATTTGAGCTTTGTCATTTGGATTTTATTAAATTGTAGTTTTTAGCTTTAAGTTTTTAGCTTTTAATTTTAAGTTGTAGTTTTTAGTTTTTAGCTTTAAGTTTTGACATTTAATTTGTCATTTAGTCATTTGATATTCATTTGACATTTGAGCTTTGTCATTTGGATTTTATTAAGTGCTACGCTTCCCGGCGGCGTAGCTTCTTTTAAGGTATGAAATTTCTAAATTGCGCGAAGTATGACATTATCATGTTGCTATGACACACAAAAAATCAGGTGTTTGACAACAAATGATGATATGCTATACTTTTTTATAATATGAATATAAGCAAAGTCACCCAATTTAATATTATTATTGTAAATCTCGTTGTCTTGATTAGCGAGATTTTGGGTAGCCGTGGGTGGCTTAATGCTTAAAAATACATAAAAAATTTTTCAACATTAAACCACCTTAAAAACAAAGGTGGTTTTTTGTTTTGTTCTTTAAAAACAATCAAAACAACCAAACAAGGAGGGGACTTATGGGGATTGAAGTACCTGATAGTAACCGTAACAATTTAGAATTTCAAAGGAGGATTGAAATGGAAAAGATGCAGATTGGGAACTGGAAAATTAACGTAGGAGAGACAAAGGTTCTAGAAGAATCCCAAATTTCCTCTCTGGAGGAATTTATAGAAAGATGGGCTCTGATAGAGACAGAAATCCGTCGTCGCAAGGACGCTATTTATAGTGCTGCGGTAGAAAGGTTGGATATTCCAACAATTCTTTGTCGGATTGATATGGCACCACTGTCTGGCACAGAGAAGAAGGTAGAAGAAAAAATCTATGAGATAGAATCTCAACCTGCAGGCATGGGAATAACAACAAAACTCGGATCTCTAGATTTCATAGTGAAAGAGATGTGGTCTTCATTAGGTCAAATCGGGATTAATGTTCCTTCTTCTCAAAGGTCACTCAAGGAGGAAGATCGCATTTTTGCCCATGCTATGGGATGGAAGTGGATAGAAAGTATTAATGATATTTATTCTCTTCCTTCTCTCCTCTGGATAAGGGGAAGAGGGGAAGAGTTAAGCTCTGAAATTTTGCAAAGAGCCCTTAGTCCAATTACTTCTCATCCTGATAAGACTTACTTATTAGGCATTGGGCTTGCTGAAACCATAGAGGATGTTGACAATCTTCCTTGGAAGGAAGGTTTTGTAGTTAAACCTCTTTATGGAACTGAATGTCACAATGTTCTTTTATGGGAGCCTGAGGAGAAGAAAAGAGAGACGTCTGGGATTCATACTCGGACGAAAATTCAAAAAATTTTAAATGGAAAAGAAGAGAAGTTTATTGTTCAACCTTTTATTTTCCCCCAACAGGAGAAAATAGAGGAGGAAACAGGATGGACGATTTGGCGGCTTTTCTTTGCATACGATGTATCAGGGAAAAGCTGGAAGTTCATGGGAGGCCTCTGGAATTGGAGACCTTGTCTTAAGATCCATGGTGCCTCAGATGCTAAAATAGGAGGACTAATCTCAAAGTCAAAAGCTGTATAGACTAACTAAAATAGATAATGTTATTCAAAGGGTTAATTGGAAAAGTTAACCCTTTTTTTAATCCTTATCAATTGCTATAGAGGTATAAGCAAGGCGTTTCCGAGAGAAGAGTGAGATTTTTCTTGCATTTTATTGATTTTTATCTTAAAGTAATAAATATGACTGATATCAAACAAAAATTAGTTAAATTAACCTCTGAACTTATTGAGTTTCAATCAGTAGTGGATGATCTACAAGCCAAAGAAAATGTAATGAAATATACTGAAAATCAACTCAGAGTTCCTGAAATAAAGATTAAGAGATATAAATCCAGAGGAATACCTTCTTTGGTGGCTACTTTTAAAAGTAAAAGCAATCCTGAAATAATGCTTAATGGTCATTTAGATGTAGTTCCAGCTGCAAATAATGATTTTACCCCTCGCGTTAAAGGTAATCGTCTTTATGGTCGCGGAAGTGGTGATATGAAAGCAGGGTGTGCGGTTATGATAGAGATTATGAAATATTTTGCCAAGCAAAAGAAGAAGCCTTCTTTGGGGTTGATGTTAACTGCGGATGAAGAGATTGGAGGTTTCAACGGAGTTAATTATTTACTAAAGAAAGGTAATTATCGTCCAGAATTGGCTATTATTCCGGATAGTGGACTTGATCTTTCCACTTTGCTTATAGGTCAAAAAGGAGTGTTGCATTTAAAGGTGATGGCTAAGGGTAAGGCTGCACACGGAGCTAAACCTTTTCTTGGAGAGAACGCCATAGATAAACTTATAGATATTTATCGTAAATTAAGAAAAGAATTGCCTCATATCAAGCAAAATGAATGGAAGAGCTCTATGAGTTTGGGGTATATTCAGGGTGGAGAGGCTACCAATACAGTTCCTGATTATGCTGAGATGAAGCTGGATATTAGGTTTGCAAACCAAAAAGAAAAAGATTGGATTTTTGGGGTGTTAAAAAAGATAACTCCTGAATATGAGATATTAGTTCAAGGATCTCCTTTGGTGCAAGATAAAGATGATGAATATATAAAAGAATATAAGGAAGTAGTTAAACAAAAGATACATAAACCGATACAATTCCAACGTGACGAAGGAGCTTCTGACGGCAGATTTTTTTCTGAAGCAGGAATTTCAGTTATATGTATCAATATCGATTGTGCTAATCTCCACGGAGACAATGAATGGGGGGATATCAAGGAAATGGTTAAATTTTATGAAGTATTAGTGGAATATATTAACAAGATAAGTCAATAGGCAGATATTTGCGTATTTTTTGTTTGTGTAATATGGTTTTTTCAATCTATTATTTTTATTAAAAATTTGCCTTCTGCTAAATTGCTCAAAGCTCAATGAATTTGCTTTTAGCAAATTGTTGAAAGAATAAAGAATAAATTGAATTAAGCAAGTTTAATTTAAAATATATGTTTAAGAGTTTTTTAAAATTTATAATTGAGTTAACAAAATTAACAGTACTTTGCGCTGCTATTGTTATTCCTATACGCTATTTTTTAATCCAACCCTTTTATGTTAAAGGTGCCTCCATGGAGCCAACTTTTCATACTAGTGAATATTTAATAGTGGATGAGATTAGCTATAGATTCAGTGAACCGAAGCGGGGGGATGTTATTGTATTCCGTTACCCAGAAAATCCTCAGGAATATTTTATTAAAAGAATAATTGGTTTGCCAGGAGAGACCGTAGACATCAAAGACGGAGATATTTATATTTATAACAATGAATTGAAAAACGAAACCTTTTTGGAGGAAGAATATTTGAGCTCTCCTTCCCAAACATATGCTCACTCTGAAAATAATAAACTTGACCTAAAAGATAATGAATATTATGTTTTAGGAGATAACCGCAATTCTTCTAAAGATTCCAGGAATTTTGGTTCAGTTCAGGAGAGTTTTATTGTGGGAAGAGTACTTTTTAGGGGGTGGCCGTTTGATAAAATGGGTTTCTTTGAAGAACCGAGTTACGAATTGTAACTTGCTGTATTGCTAAATTGCCGCATTATTGCCATTCTCAGGGTGCCTTGATTTATAGTAGTCAACCAGGGTGATTATTATCTTAGGATAGCAATTATCTAACAATGTATTAGTTTAATCATTTAACAATGTAGTTATTTTTATGCCTCAAAAAAAACAAAATAAAAATAATCACCAAGGCAAAGGTTCTAAACAGTCCGGGGAGTCAGAAGGAAATGTCGCGGCTCGGATTTCTCGTGTTAGAGGGATGAAGGATGTTATGTCTGATGAGTATAAATATTGGAATTTGATTTTTAAAAAAGCTAATGATTTAGCTGCTTCTTATGGTTTTAAAAGATTAGAAACCCCGATCGTGGAAAGGTCTGATTTATATAAGAAATCAACCGGTGAAGACACTGATGTTGTTTCCAAGCAGATGTACACCTTCCAAGATAAAAGCGGAGAAAAATTGGCTTTGCGACCGGAAGCCACTCCTGGTTTAGTTAGATCTTATATTGAACACGGTATGTTTAATTTGTCGCAACCGGTAAAATTGTTTTGGTTTGGTCCTATTTTTAGACATGAAAAACCTCAAGCAGGCAGATATAGACAATCTCACCAGTTGGATTTTGAGGTATTTGGAAGTAACAATGCAGGAGCTGATTTTTTGGCTATATTGTTGACTTATAATTTATTTAAAGAATTACAATTAAATGTTCAGATACAAATAAACAGTGTCGGTTGCCCTGAATGTCGCCCCCAATATATAGAAGAATTAAAAAAATATTATAGAGGCAAAAAAACAAAGTTATGCAAGGATTGTAAAAAAAGGTTGATCAAAAATCCTTTACTGCTCTTAGATTGCAAAGAAGAAGGATGTCAAGAATTGAAGCAAGAAGCTCCTCAGATAATAGATTATTTATGCGATGAGTGCCGGGATCATTTTACAAAAGTGCTTGAATATTTGGATGAATTGGATATTTTTTATGATTTAAATCCGCAACTTGTAAGGGGCTTGGATTATTACAATAAGACAGTTTTTGAAGTTTGGAGCGTTGATGAAGATAAGGATATTATAAAAGATGAACCCTCATTAGGAGGAGGAGGAAGATATGATGGTTTAGTGGAAAAGATGGGAGGTAGATCTACTCCGGCTTGTGGGGTTGGTATTGGATTGGAAAGAACTATTACTAAGATCAAAGCCACTGACATTCCAGTAAAAAACGGTGACAATGACAATATAGTATATTTGTCTCACTTAGGAGAACAACCCAAAAGAACTATATTTAAACTTTTTGAGGAATTGAGAAAAGCCGGATATAATGTAAAACAGAATTTTGCTAAAGACACTCTTAAATCCCAATTGGATGATGCTAATAAATTAGGGGCGAAAATCACTTTGATATTGGGTCAAAAAGAATTAAATGACAGTACTATTTTGTTTCGGGATATGGAATCCGGAAATCAAGAGATAATTG
>JAGXOH010000027.1 GCA_023659985.1 Candidatus Falkowbacteria bacterium LH_S3
AAAAATAAGATTCCCATTAGAGATAAACGATATGTTTCAAAGAACTAAAAACTTAAACCTATCCACTATAAAACAGATAGAGCTGGAAGCATCCAAATATCCGGACGCCATATCCTTAGCTCAAGGTATACCTAGTTGTGACACCTCAGAACACATTAAAAAAAGAGCTGAAAACGCTTTAAAAAGAGGGGTGGTAGGAAAATACTCTCTAACCTTCGGCCTTCCAGAGTTAAGAGAGTTAATTGAGCACGCTTTGGAAAAAGAAAATATGTATTATGATTGGCAAAAAGAAATTCTGGTTACAGCTGGCGCAATTGAAGCTATCACCGCCACTATTTTAACTTTAACCCAAAACGAAGATGAGGTTATTATTCCTGAACCCACATACACCAGTTATAAAGAAGTAATAAAATTAGCCGGATGCAAACCGATTTTTGTCCCCCTTGACAGAAAAAATGGCTGGTGCTTTGATTTTGAAAAATTCAAGCAAGCAGTTACAGACAAAACCAAAGCTATATTTTACTGCAATCCCAATAACCCCACAGGAACGATTTATACTCAAAAACAACTTCTGCAGTTAGCTGACTTGGCTCAAAAAAACGATTTGTATATTATATCTGATGAGGTTTATAAAGACTTTTCATTTGATGCAACCAAAATCTTTTCTTTGGCTGAAATTAAAGAGTTAAGAAAATCAGTTATCAGAATATTTTCTTTTTCCAAAGTTTTCGCCATGACCGGTTGGAGGGTAGGGTATTTGCACAGTGATGAATCTATTGTCCAAGAAATAATCAAAGTCCATGACATGCTAGTAACTTGCGCTCCTGTTATTTCTCAATACGCAGCTATGGGTGCCTTGGAAATGAAGGACATAGACCTTCAAGAATTTACTGAAAAATATAAAAATAAAAGAGACTTAGTGATCCAAAGACTAAAAAGACTACCACAAATTTTTGATTTTGTTATGCCTGAAGGTACCTATTACACTTTTCCTAAAATTTCACCAAGGATAGACACCAATAATAATTTAGGACTTTTAAATGAAAAAGGCGAGGTTGATTCCTGGAAATTTGCAATGTGGTTACTAAAAGAGAGCCAAGTAGCAACCGTGCCAGGGGTGGCTTTTGGAAATACAGGAGAGAGTCATATTAGAATAAATTTCGGAAGAAGTGAAAAGTCAATTAACAAAGCTTTTGACAGAATGGAAAACGTTTTTAAAAATAAATGCGGTCTGAAAATATGAAAAAAATATTAAAACAAATACTTAAATATTATTTAAAACTAATAACCAAAATTGTTTTATTTATTCACAGGCCTACTATTATAGCTATTGCCGGAGCGACTAATAAAACTTTTGTTAAAAATCGAGTAAAACAAACTTTACAAAAAAACGGTTTTAATGTTCGGGCTAACCCTAAAAATTTTAATACCGAGATCGGCCTTCCTTTAGCTATTTTATACCTTTCCAGTGGCTATAATTATTATAGAAAGTGGCTTCCAATAATTTTTAAAGCTCTGTTAACAATTTTTCAAACTAACTTTCCAAAATACCTTGTTTTGGAACTAGGGGTTTCTAATATCGGGGATATGAATTATTTATTAACAATCATCAAACCAAAAGTAACAATTATAACCGATATCACCAGCAAATATTTAGAAGGATTTAATGATATGGACCAACTGGTGGGGGAGTATCAAATACTTGCCAAAAAAACAAATTCAAGAGAAATATTGATCTTGAACAATGATAACTCTAGGGTTAAAACACTATCTAATAATGCAAGCGCTCAAAAAATATTTTTTGGTTTTCATCCGGATTCAAACCCCAGGGTTGTTAGTGTAAAAAGAGGGGATAGGGGAGAAATAGCCACTACTACACACGACGGAAAACAAGAAACATACACTTTGGACAGATTTGGGCAACATCATGTTTATGCTTTAATGGTCAGTCTTATAATCAATAAATACTTTCCCTATGAGGAAAACAAGAAAAAGAAGTTTTCTAAAAAGCAAGATTAACCGCAAACGAACAATCCCGAATAATCCTTTTTTAGCAAACAAGAAAAAAAAGAAAGTAAAAATTCCTTTGCGATATAAATTATATACTCTTGCTTTTATAATAATAGCCCTGCCAGTAGGATGGTTTTTCTTAGGTTGCCAGATATGGAATATAGACAATATTGACATTCAAGGATTAACCAGAACCCCAGAACAAGAAATTAGGAGTATAATAACCGATCAAACCCAGGAAAAGAAAATGCTCCCCGTAAGCCAAAAGAATTTGATCATCTTGGATAACGATGAATTAAAAAATAAACTTAATTCAACTTATAGATTTGAAAAAATTGATATTAAAAAAGTATGGCCAAATAAACTGCTTTTAACCATTCAAGAAAAACCTTATACTTATATTTGGCAAGAAGCAGATAGGTATTACTACGCTGATGAAGATAATTATATACTAAAGGAAATAGAAGCAAGTAACCTAAAAGAAAACAATAAATATCCGATTATTTTGAATAAAAACAAAAACAAAATAACAGGAGACAAAGTTAATGCTGAAAATCAATATATACAAACCGTGCTTACCATAAACGATGAACTTAAAAAAAGGACAACTGATTTTACTTTTGCTATAGATAAATTTATAATAACTAAAGAAATAAATACTTTAAAACTAACATTGACACAAGGACCAGAAATATATTTTGATATTAATGGTAGCATTGAAGAGCAGCTTAATAATCTTAAAGATTTAAAACAAACCAAATTAAAAAATAATTTTAAAGATAAAGAATATATTGATCTTAGATACGGAAATAGAATATATTATAAATAAAATAATTTTTTAAATTTTTTTTAATTTTAGTCAAAATTTACAAAAAGTGCTAATTTTAACTAAAAAAATAAGGAGATGATTAAAGGACATAATCTTTAAGTATATATGGAAAGATTTTTAAAACCAGAATTTTGGTTCAAATTCGTATTCTTTATCGCTATAATTGTATTTTGTATAATGATTATCGGATTTTTTTTGTTATTTCTTAAAATAATGTTATCATTTTTACCTGAAATTAACATTTTGGGATTAACCATATCATAAATCACGTTTAACTGCTAGTGATTATTAAAGGTTATATTAAAAAGCAAGATCAAGCCGGTCAATGTATCCTTTAAAAAGAGCTATTGCTTACATCCTAAAAATAAGCTATATTAAGGACTATACGTTAATTAACATACATAATATGAAGTAACATCTATACTTCCCTCCTATGAAAGAAAACAAACCTATAATCAAATACATACAAGATTTCTTAGATTACTTGGAAATAGAACAAGGGTTGTCCAATAACTCTCAAAAAAATTATCATCGTTTTTTAAATAAATTTTTTAAATGGCTTGAGAATAATAACCTTCCCCACTTAAAACCTTATGAACTTAATACTGATATTGTTTCTAAATATAGATTATTCTTAGCCAGGCACACAAATCCCAAAACTAAAAAAACCTTAAAGAAAAGTACTCAAAATTTATATCTGATAGCATTAAGGTCGCTATTAAGCTTTTTTTTGGAAAAAAACATCACTTCCCTACCCCCAGATAAAATAAAATTAGCTAAAGATAAATCTGATTCTGAAGTAAAATTCCTAACATTAGAACAAATTGAAAAATTATTAGACGCTCCAAATACAAAAAATATAACTGGTCTAAGGGATAAAGCTATCTTAGAAACTTTATTTTCCACTGGTTTACGAGTGGCTGAATTAGTAAGTTTTAACAGGGATCAACTTAAAATAAAAAAAAATACAAAAGATCTGGAAATCGCAACAACAGGGAAAGGAGAAAAAATTCGTACTGTTTATTTTTCCGAAAGATCTGTAGACACTCTTAAAAAATATTTAAATGAACGCAAAGATATGGATGAAGCGTTGTTTATAAATTATTCACGGTCAGCTCAAAGATTAAGACAATCAAGGAGGCTAACAGTTAAAAGTATTGATGATATTGTTAAAAAATATGTTAAAATCGCAGGATTACCGACTATAATAACCCCCCACTCTATCAGACATTCTTTTGCCACTGACCTCCTGTCCCAAGGTGCGGATTTAAGGTTAGTGCAAGAATTTTTAGGACACAAAAATATTTCTACCACCCAAATATACACCCATGTAACCAATAAAAATCTTAGAGATGCTCATAAAAGATTGCACAGCGGGAGAAAAATAAATAAAAAGAATTATTAATATTAATTCTTTTGCCTAAGCTTTAATCTAAAATATAATAATTATTATTCAAATACTCTAACGGATTTACCGGAATACCGTTTTTTCTTACCTCAAAATGCAAATGCGGGCCTGTAGTTAAAGATCCAGCTCCTCTGGTACCTGGCAATCCTCCACTTAATCCAATGGTCTGTCCTTGTATCACATATTCATCTTCACTAATATAAGATTTGTTAACATGACCGTAAACCGTAGAAATACCGTCTCCATGAACTATCATGATATAACCGTATGAAGGACCGTTTATTTTTACTCGAGCTACATATCCGGAAGCTGCCGTTTTTATGGTGGTGTTAAAAGAGGCTCTTAGATCTATGCCAGGATGTTCAAATAAATATCTGAAAGGATAATCCGGATCATGAAAAGTGGCAGTAATGGGATGGTCTCCGGAAATGGGCCAAATCAAGCCAGCATCGTTAAACTCAAGTTCATCTTTAGATAATTCTTTTAATTTCTGCCTTACCTTTTTTTCTAAAGAAGCTATTTCGGCTTGGGCTTGTTGTTGTTCTTGTTCGACTTTAGTCAATAAATTACTATATTTTTGTTCTGAGTTTTCTGTTTGTTCAATTAAAAATTTTTTATGTTCTTTTTCATCTTCAAGACCTACCTTTCTTTTTTCCAGCTCTTCCCTTAATTTTTTCATCTCATTCTGTTTTCTCTCCAATTCTGTTTTTTCTTGAGTTAAATTTTCTTTATCGTCTTTTAAAGCATCTACGCTTTTTTTCATTTTTTTATTAACATCTTGAAGATATTTGATTCTATCTAAAAAATCACTTAAATTGTCATTCATTAATAAAATTTGTAGCGCATCCACTCTATCTTGCTTGTATAAAAGTTGCAATATACTGGCAATACGCTCTTTATTTTTTGCTATATTCTGGCTTTTGCTTGCGATTTCCGCTTGAGTTCTTTGGATTTCTAAATTAGTCGTCCTTATATCTTTCTTAACCTGTTCAACCTTTAATTCTGCCTTTTTAATACGATTTTCAATTATACCGATTTGATTTTTTAGGCTAACTTGTTTCTTCTGCTGCTCTTGTATGAGTTGTGAATATTCTTCCTGTTGTTTCTTAACGTCATCAACTTTATCCTTGTTTTCGCTTATTTTTTCGTTTAATACTTTTACCTCTGGATTTGTATTACTACTCTCCCCTATGGCAATATTTATATATGATGACAAAGATATATAAACAGCCCCGAACATAATAATTATGACCGAGGTTACAGATATTAATAATTTCTTGGTTTGGCTATCAAACATAAAAACTCACATTCTTATACATCACCTAATAATAAAAATTATAACACATTTTTGTTTTTAAAACTAAGAAAACGTCTCTTATTCCTTGACACCACCTATTTTTGTGATATATTAAAAATCAGTTTAATAATCAATCATAAATTAAAATTAAAGATCATATTGGCATATGGCACACAAAAAAGCCGGAGGCTCAACAGTAGTCAATGATTCAATTGGTAAACGGCTCGGGGTAAAATTAACTCACGGGCAATTTGCTAATGTTGGATCCATTATTATAAGACAAAGAGGAACTAAATATCAGGCAGGTAAAAATGTAGCTGTTGGCAAGGATGATACTTTATTTGCTAAAGTATCAGGTGTAGTTAATTTTACCACCAAAAGCATGAAAAAATTCAATAATAAAGTAAAGACTTCTAAATTTGTAAATATTGAGCCCTCAAAATAAAAATTAATCTTATTTAGGACAATTTTTCTCTTCTAAAAACCGTATTGTTAAACGCGGTTTTTTATTTTGTTATTACCAAATTTGTTAAAGCTTTACTTTATTTTCTATCAAAAAATAAATCTATTTATTCAATCCCTTTAAGGCAGTCACTCTCTCCTCTACCGGCGGATGGCTCATAAAGGCTTTACTTAAAAAACCTTTTTTACCCTTTTTTTTCTTAAAAGGATTGGAGATATACATATGGGCAGTTGCTCTGTTGGCTACTTCTAATTTTTCTTGATCTTTGGATATTTTTTCCAGTGCCAGAGCTAATCCTTCAGGATATCTGGTTAGCAATGCTCCATCTGCATCAGCCTTAAATTCCTGTTTTCTGGAAATGGCAAATTGCATTATATAAGCAAAAATAGGAGCTAAAATAGATAAAATAACCGCTATTATTATAAAAATAATTTGCGATTCTCCACCTTTGTCTCCTCCACGATCTCTCATTCCTCCCCAAAAAATCCAATGCATAAACCAGTCAGCTAAAAGTACCACAAAACCAACTAAAACCGTGGTTATGGTAGATATTAAAATATCGCGATTTCCGATATGGGATAGCTCATGAGATATCACCCCCTCTAACTCAACTTTATCTAATTTATGTAATAATCCGGAAGTAACAGCCACTACCGCATGTTCAGGATCTCTGCCTGTAGCAAAGGCATTGGGAGCGGAATCATTGATTATATAAATTTTGGGAGTGGGCAAACCAGCTGTAATACAAAGATTTTCCACTACCCTGTAAAGCTCTTTGTTATCTTCAAATTTAACCTCTTTGGCTCCGCTCATTTTTAATACGATTTTATCGCTCCACCAATAGCTAACAAAAGCTGAAATCACACTAAAAGCAACCGCGATATATAAAATAATATGAGTATCTAAAGCAATACTAAAAACATATCCCACCATAATGACAAACACTAAAAAAGCAGACATTAAAAACCATGTCTTCCGCTTATTGGAATCAGAATGTGTATATATGGTTTTTGACATATTTTAGTTACTCATCTTTGAATTATTAAAACTGGACTGAAACATTTTCTTTCTGGGACTCGTCTTCCAGTTCAAAATAATCCTTTTCTGAAAAGTTAAACACTTTAGCCAAAAGATTGGTAGGGAAACTCTGAATTTTGGTTTGATAACGTAAAACATTATTGTTATAGAATCTACGAGCCGCTTGAATCTTATTTTCGGTATCAGAAAGCTCTTTTTGTAATTCTTGAAAGTTTTGGCTGGCTTTTAAGTCAGGATAATTTTCAGCTACCGCAAACAATGATTTTAAAGTATCAGACACCATGTTTTCGGCTTGAGCTTGTTTTTGAGTATCACTGCCTGATTCCTGGGCTTGCATAGCTTGACTCCTGGCTCTAGTAACATTTTCAAAAGTTTCTTTTTCATGCTTTGCATAACCCTTTACTGTCTCTATTAAATTGGGAATAAGATCATGCCTTCTTTTTAACTGTACATCAATATCACTCCAAGCTTCCTTTAGTCTATTTCTTAACCTAACTAGGGAGTTATAGATAAAAATTAACACCAGAGCAACCACTACGATCGCCCCTATTATAACCCATAATGTTGTGTTCATAAAATTTTGGATATTGCATAAATGATAATAATTCATGCAATATTAATTTTAATAATACTATTTTAGCTATTTTTAAGCTATCATATTATTTAACTAAATTCAATAATTATTGAAAAGTACAGTTGATCCACATCTATCTAAATATTAAAATCCATTCTTTGAACAATTTTTTAAAACAGCTCCTAAAATAAAAAGCTCTGCCAAAAGACAGAGCTAAAAATTACTACAGAATTCCTTCAGCCAAACTGGCCAATGGCTCTCACTTAAAGGAATAGTATCCCCCTTCTATCTCCTTTCTTTTTATTTTTATAGTCTTTAATTTTTCACCGTTTTCCGCTTTCGCTTGTTCAACAACATAATCTTCAGCCTTAATCCCCTCTTTGTTTTTATTCCACTCAATATCTTGATGATTAGTGGTTGGGTGACAAATGAATGTCAACAGGCTAAACACACTAAATAAAAATTAATGTCAAAGCAATTTAGAAATGTCATACCGATGAATTTTAATTAATTTCTGTGTTGTTCTTTTGAATTAAATTGCTAAAGTCGCCAATCTTCTAAGTTCAATACTTAAATTATATCATAAAATAGAGGAGCTAAGCTATGTTGAGCTGGTTGAGCTGTTTTATAAAAAAGCGCCAAAATTTTACCAATGCATTTATCTCATACAAATCTTGAATAAGTTCAGATACATTTTGGACTCCAAACCAACTAAAAAGTAAATGCAAATAGGATTTAAGTTTCATAATTGCAGAGGATTTGGTAGATTGGACAATTATGCTTATAAATATAATTGTATGATTACCAAAGAAGCAAAACAAAAAGGTGCTTTAAAAGCCGCGCTCAATTATTACAATGAGGCGTTTAATGTGCTTATTCGGGAAGCTGATGACTATGCTTACAAATAAAAAGGAGCATTTATTGATAAAGGAGATACGAGAAAAATAATGCCAAAGTTGTTTGAAGAATGTGAGAAGTATTTGAAAAGAGATGAAGTAGCAGCTGTCATTTCAAATAATATAGGGGTTATCTTTGCTGAACTGGGAGATTATAAAAATGCAGAAAAGTTTTTCAACCAAGCCATTGAATTAGCTCCAGACGAAGTTGATTATAAAGAACCTCAAAAAAATTTAGAAGGACTAAAAAAATAGTGTATAGACAATCCATTTTATAGTGCATCTAGCAAAAAGTCGTTCTTTGGCGATACGACAATTAGAAAGGTATAGAAAAAAAATCAACCAGCTTGTCTATAAGCTTTACGACTTAACTAAAGAGAAGATAAAAATTATTGAATTTAAAAAATGAATAAAAAAACATAACCATGAACACCATTAAAGAATGTTTTAATACAATTTTGCGCGACAACGAGAAGA
>JAGXOH010000028.1 GCA_023659985.1 Candidatus Falkowbacteria bacterium LH_S3
ACTTTATTTTTCAATTAAATTAACTATTCTACCAACTATTTATTTACATTAAACCAAAATTAATTAGTCCATTGGTTATTTATCTTTAACTAACCCACCCCCTTTGTCCATAAAAATATATATTTAAATCTATATTTAAATCTATATTTCTTAGATTATAACCAAAAAGATGAGTTAATGCAAGACAAGGAATAAACAAAACTTCGTTTTGTTGTTGAAAGTTGAATGTTGAAAGTTGAATGTTGAAAGTTGAAAGAATAATTTGCCTTTGGCAAATTTAATGCCAAAAATATTCTTACAGCTTAGAGCTTAGAGCTTTTGGCAATTTTCCTTAGGAGCGAAGCAAATTTTTCTAAATTTGCCTTATGCTAAATTGCCAAATGTTAAAAATTAAAAGAAGAAAAAATGGGGACACTTCTCGGAAATGTCTCCGGAAACCAATCAAGAAACCAATACATAAAGAAACGTCCCGATTTTTACTGATAGCTCTCATATAACGCCTTTACTTCATCCGCCGATAACGCCCGATTGTAAATGCGGAGTTCGTCAATAGAGCCATCAATATATTGAGTAGCCTCTGAAGCATTTCCAATTGAAAGCCAATTCACATCAGAAGCTGGAGCAACAGTGTCAGCGTAGGAATCATCTAATTCACCATTCACATAAGTTAAATAGTTACTACCATCATAAATTCCAACTAGATGATACCAGGTATCAGTTGAAAGTACCGTTCCTCCTGCCCCTGCTCTGTGCCAACCACCATCAGCATAACCAAAATCAAATGTATCTGTTGCCTCGTGCCCAATTCCCATTCTATACTCAACACCTGTCCCATCATTTTCTCCTTTTGAGAGTATTGAAATTGTCTCACCAAGAGTGCGTATTTTAACCCATAGCGAAACTGTAATTTCCCCATCTATTTCTAAACCCACAGAGTCTTCTACCCTCACATAATCATCCTCCCCGTCAAAACTCAAAGCGCCATTTGTTTTGCCTTTGCGATCTGCGGTTAAACTTGCTCCATAGATTGTGCCATTATTCCCGTATGGAGTAGAATCTTTGGCGTGGCCATCAAGAGTCCAGTGTCCAACCAAGCCTTTTTGAAGGTCAGAAATTCTTGGCGCCGGGTCATAACTCTCATATAACTGTTTTATTTCCTCCGCCGACAACGCCCGATTGTAGATACGGACTTCGTCAAGAATACCACCAAGTGGATGATTATTACCCCTATCTGAGCCAAGATAATTTGTTGTCATTTTTGTTGACAAATCAGGTGTTATATACCCTTTGTCAACACCATCAAGTATCAAATGAATGTCTGTTCCATTTGAATAGAAGACCAGATGATGCCACCCATCGGCTATACTTGCAAAGGTAACTTCAGTTGTATTCCCCGTCCCGTCCCAGGGATATCGTGTACCATCTTCGTTATCTCTATACCCAACTTGATCTGTATCAACATCTTTAAGGTAAAAACCTCCCTCAGCATTACCAACATCTGTAATCCAATATTGGTCACTGGGACTACTACTGTCTGGGTATGTCCAAAAAGAAACCAGATAAGTGCTCAATCCTGCTATCCCGACATCAACATAATCATCACTCCCGTCAAAACTCAAAGCACCATTTGCTTTGCCTTTGCGGTCGGCAGCTGAACTTGCTTCATAGATTGTGCCATTATTCCCGTATGGAGTGGAGTCCTTGGCGTGGCCATCAAGAGTCCAGTGGCCAACCAGGCCTTTTTGGAGGTCAGATATTCTTGGCGCCGGGTCATAACTCTCATAAAGAGCCCTTACTTCATCCACCGACAACGCCCTGTTGTAAATACGGGCTTCGTCAATTAAACCATCAATTCCACTAGAACCACCTCCCCATCCTACAGGAGAACCCATCGTAACTGGATTTGTGCAATCAACTATCTTACTTTCCGTGAAAGAGAACGAAGCCTCTAAACTATCATTAACATAAATTTTCATTTCTGAACCATTATAGATAGCTACAATATGTTGCCAATCATTTAAGATCAAGACAGAATCTGTATGTAATTCGTGGTCAGCACCATCGTCTATATAAAAGCCTACTTCATCATCTGCCCCCAAAGCCAGTCTTAAAGCATCGTCAGTCTCGCTTGTATCTTCTTGATAGTTTGTTAATCCTACCTTGCTAATAACATTATCTCCACCGCCATGGGCAAAAGCTTCTCCATCCGAGGATATAGTTCTCGGATATATCCATACCTCAACACTTATATGGTCTGGGTTTAACCCCACCATATTCCCTGTATCATAATCAACTTCGACATAATCATCTACGCCATCAAAACTCAAAGCGCCATTTGCTTTACCTTTGCGGTCGGCGGTTGAACTTGCTCCATAGACTGTGCCATTATTTCCATATGGAGTGGAGTCCTTGGCATGGCCATCAAGGGTCCAGTGAGCTACCAAGCCTTTTTGAAGATTAACTTCATCGGTTCGGCCCGAGCCTCCGATAAAAATCACACCAAAAGCTACTCCTACACCAAGGAGAAACAGCGCTATAACAATAATTGGGGTGATTAATAATTTTTTCATAATAAGCTTTAATTTACAATTCTCAGATTAATTTCTATTTTCTATTTCCTAACCTTGTCGCGCGCTCTTCTAAATTATATTTCTGTTTGGGATTTAGAGAATTGAGATTTGATTGGTCATTGGTCATTGGTCATTGGTCATTGTAATTTGAGATTTGATTAGGTCAATTAGAAATTAGGTTAATTAGGTTAATTCTATTTAGAGGGGCAGGTGCTACTAGCGATTTCGCAGCCACAGACACGACGATTTATGAGATATGATTCATGAATTATGAATCAGTGATCTCGTTTTTCTTATAAAGCCCTGAAGTAAAGAATGCGTTTTATTTGCTTGGGTTACCAGTTTTTTAAGATCATTTTCATCTAAATACCCTACATCTTTTGCTATTAGTATCTGATCTTTAAGTTCAATTAAAAATCCTTGTCCTTGATAATAAAAGTGCAACTTGTCTTTGTATGTTTTTCTTCCAAAACCCTCTCCAATATTATTAGTCACAGAAGAACTTCTTCTCATCTGATTTATCAAAGAATAAACCTCCTTTTTAGGGAAATCATCTGTAATCTCATAAACCAAAATGACTAACTTGTGTCCCTCTCTCCAAACTCTTAAATCCGTAAAACTCTTGATCTTTCTGTATTTCTTGTATTTTTTCTCCTCCTCTTTTTTATTCATAAATCGTGAATCGTGAATCATAAATTATGAACTAACTTCCTCTACCACTACAGTTCTTTCAACTCTGGCAGTATTGCCAGCACTATCAGAAACAGTATAAGTAATAGTATATTCTCCAGTCACGCTAGTATCTATATTATCATTTGTAATTTCAATTAAGTCAGTTAAATCTCCATCTTTATTGTCAGTGGCTTCTGCTCCAGGCTCATCATAAGAATCATCTACTTCTAAGGTTATAGTAGAAGAACCATTAAGAGTAATAGTAGGCAGAGTAGTATCTTCTGACTGAGTTACAGTAATTTCTACTTTAGCTGGAGAACTGGTAGCTTGACCATCAGATGCTACATAATTAAAGTTATCAGTGCCAGTGAAGCCAGGTTTGGGCTGATAACTTAAATTAGGAGCAATACCAGATGAGGTTCCATTGCTCGGAACCATAGAAACTTTGTAGGTTAAGTTGTCATTATCAGGATCAGAGCCTCTCAGGGTAATAGAAACTGAGGTTGAGGCGGAGGTAGTAGCATTAATATCTTGAACGACAGGAGATTGGTTTTGAGGTTGAAGGTGACATTGGGAGTTACTTTGCTCCGTAGCGGAGTACCAATATCCACCGACATCTTTACAATTAGTTTCGCTCTCACATGAACTCAGATGCTCACCATCACAACTTGGACCCGAAGCACTACTAGGAGCAACTATTTCTACTGAAACAGAGTCAGTAGCAGTAGAGCTTGCAGAGCTTACCTCTACTCCAACAGTATAAGTGCTGGTGGCATTATAAGTGTGGCTGGTTTGAGGAGTTTGAGTTGTGGTTGTAGCCCCGTCTCCGAAATCCCAATTGAAAGTTAAAGTATTGATGCTGAAATTAGAAGTTTCAACTTCAAAATTGGTTGTTGTTCCAACTGTGCCAACATAAGAAGTATTTAAGAAATTGACAGATGGGGTTGGGGCAGTATCATTTCCACTGCCTCCATCATTGCCAGCTCCTTCAGTATCACTTCCACTGCCTCCACCACTGCCAGCTTCTTCGCTTGAATTATTATTATCGCTTGAATTATTATTTGATACGCTGTCACTTTTTTCTAATAATCTTTTTAATTGATTTTTATCAATGCAAGTTTTCTCGTTATTCTCTCCTTCCAAGCACAACTCTTTAGTCGTGATTTTACCAACCACTAATTCCTTTATTTTGGCAACGCCTTTTTCAATAGATAACCCTAATTTTTGCAGGCTGTTTTTAATAACCAAAGTAAATTGATTGAGAACTGAAGCTTCTGTGCTCGCCTCTTCGTGGGGAGCGGAACTTGAAGCAGAACTTGAAGCGAAAATGCCTATTGAACTGTCTTCGGCAAATTTCAGCAATCCTTTTGAATCTAAAGAGCCAATAGCCCAATGAGGATTGATGGAAATAAGCATCTTATCAACTTCTTCACTCTCATATGATTCCAAAGCAACTCCAATTACTCTTCCTGGCTCTGTTGCTTTCATTGCCACACCCGGAGTTGAGGAAGCAGAAGTCAAGAGATCGCCAATTTCAATTGGCCCATTTTCAGTTGAAACTTTAACCAAAACTCTACCACTCAAAGCAACTGGCTGAGAAGTAGAAGCATTCAATCCTCCACCCATTGTGATAGCTGGATTTGAGGAAATAGCGCCAATCAATTTTGAATCATAAGAAACTGATGTTTTTTGGATAATTTCGTTATCTTTAACTGAAACTAAATCCCCCTCTTTTGGACAATTGTTGTTATTCCCGCATTTAGGATTAATGGGGTATCTTTCAGTAATATCTGAACCAGTATCTGGGTCAATACTTCCAGACGCTTTTATTGAACCATGAGCGGCGATTACATATGTAGATGTAGCATCTCCAGCCGCTCCCACAGTCAAAAGCTCAGGAGGACTCGTGGTCCCAATGCCGACGTTGCCGGCATTAGTTATAGTTACCAAATCTCCTGCCGTGCTACTGGAAACATTGAATATATTGCCTGCACTCGGTTGCTGGATGTCTAACTTTGCCTCTGGCGTCGTCGTCCCTATGCCGACGTTGCCCCCTAACAGCCAGGAATCACCAGAAGCAGTTAGCTTGTTAACATAGGCAGTAGTTACTGATGGGACTGAACCAGTTCCATCAGGATTACTTGAAGTAGCATAAATATAAGAAGAAGCATCATCAGTGAAATAATGATCTTGACCTTCTGAAGTGGTAGAAGCATAAACTCTAAAAGATGAAGCACCTGTTGGAGCAGTCCAGGATACCTCACAGGCATCACCTCCAGTGTTAGTGTCACAAGAGACCTCTGATGAGCCAATAGTTGTTCCCACTTCATCAGAAGCAACTACCTTGAAAAAATAGACATCTGAATCCAAGGTTCCACCCGTAGTAGTAGCTGCTGAAACGTTAGTTGACACTTCCATTTCTGTAGCAAGATTATTTCCTGAAGCTAAAGTGAACTTTTGCTGTGGTTTTGTTGTGCCGATGCCAACTCGATGGTTAGTAGAATCAATATGAAAGGTATCAGTGTCAAAAGTATAATCTCCTGTTGCAGTATCTCCTGTATTAAGTAAAAAGGCATCATCTACATCTAGGCTATCTCCAGAAAGAGTAATATTTGTTCCACCTACCAAATTGGTATAATCAGAAATATCAATAACTGTTCCCTGCCAAGTACCCGTGCCTATTGTTCCCAAAGTATCAATTGTGGTTGAACCAGTGTCTGGCAGTAAAGCCATAGTGCCTAAACCTAAATTGGCTCTAGCTCCAGTAGCAGTAGAGGTTCCTGTTCCTCCTTCGGTTATATCCCAATCAAATCCTAATGTCCCTGCGTTTTCTAAGGCTCCCTTGTCTATGGAACCAGTAGAGTCAATGGATAGAGAATCTGAGATATAGGTATCGGACAGAGTTGAAGTAGCTAACCAGGAGCCTCCACTAACAAAGGCAGTACCAGTAGCTGAGGAAGAATCCCAGCCTGTGCCTCCGTATTGGGTTCCAATCTTATCTCCTTGCCAAAGGCCAGAAATAATGGTGCCTCCTAAAGAAAGATTATTACTGATGGTGGTGGTTCCTATAACATGCAAAGAGGTATCAGGAGAAGAGGTGCCGATGCCAACATCGCCTTCATTGCCTATGGTTAATAAATCTCCTGCTGTGCTGCTTGAAACATTGAATATATCGCCTGCACTCGGTTGCTGGATGTCTAATGTTGAACCTGGACTAGTAGTCCCGATGCCGACCTTGCCGCTGTCTTTGATGACAAAAGCAGGGGTACTTTCATCTTTGAACTCAACAATGTTACCTGTGCCTGACTGAGTAACACTCAAGGCAGTGGTGGTAGCAGTAGTATCCACATCTAAAAAGCCAGCATAGATTCCTCCTCCACCAGTGGTATTGAGCTCAGGAGGTGTTCCAGAGGTAGAAGTAGCTCCAGTATCGGTATAAGAAGTTGTTTCTCCACCTGAGACACTATAATATACATTCTCCCCTCCTGAAGAAGTTCCCCGATAGATTCTATAATCGGTAGCTCCAATGATTTTATCCCAGCTTAAATCAACCTTATTAGTATTAGTTCTGGCATTATTGTTAGCTGGAGAATCACCTTGAGTTCCAAAAGTAGTGGTGGTAGCAGTATCAGCATAGGTAGTGGTAGCTCCAACACCAAGGTAATACCAAGAACTGGTGCTATTAGTATCTTGACGATAAAGAACATATCCTGAGGCTCCTGAAACAGAATTCCAACTAATATCATTATCAGGGGGATCAGCCCCTTCGGTAGTGGTGGCAACAGTAGAAGCAGTGCTGGTTCCATTATCAGTATAAACTGCTACCTTATAGCTATAATAAGTGGTGCCAGTAGCATTAACAGTTAAACTTGGAGTTGAAGGAGAAGAAAGAGGATCTAAATCAATACTTTCCTCATTGGAAGGAGAAGTTTCTCCATTATCATTTATTGCTGTCACCTTATAATAATAGGTGGAATTGGCACCAGAGAGATCACCACCAGTATTGGCAGTGGTGGGAGTATCTAAAGTGGAAGCTGAAAGTTTATTGGTATAAATATTTCCTTCTATACTAAGATTAGAGGAGATTCTACCTTTTCCTCGAACATCCAATTTATAGGCAGGAGAGGCTGCTCCAATGCCAACATTGCCGTTTGTATCTACACTGAGCCCTTCATTTCCTCCATCCCCTGAAATCCAATTACCATTGGTATTTATTATCCCCCTGAAGGTAGAAGTGCCACTAATATCTGCCCCGCCACTCACAGATAACTTGCTCCCCGGACTGGTGGTCCCGATACCTAAGTTGCCGGCTATCGAGCTATCCCCAGTTCCTCCTATTGTCAGAACACCATCTGCAAGAAGATTTCCAGATGTGTTGATATTTCCTCCTTGGACATCTAATTTTTCTGCTGGACTAGTGGTCCCGATGCCAACTCCCGTTGTAGTATTACCTGTTCCATCTCCTTTTCCATAAATAGATAATACGTTTTCATATCCAGTTCGGAAAACATAAGCATTTGAACTTGTTGAGGAAGTGGCAAAAGGCATATTCATTGCCGTAATGAAGCCGCCGTCTTTCGGGAAAATAAGTCCTCCGTCCAAATTAAGCGAACCTCCTACCTGAATCTGATTGGATGAATTTACTTTGGCAACATTCACTGCTCCGGCTCCAGTAGAATCTTTTCCTGAAAGCCAACCATCGTTAGTTAATGTTAACAAAGTGTCTGGTGAAGTCGTCCCAATGCCGACATTACCATTCATTATCCCTAACCTTCCTGATTCATCAACACTCATATCAACATAATTGGAAGCATCATAACTTAATCTTATCTTATTGTCTGTTCCATATACATCTAACTTTGCTTCTGGACTCGTGGTCCCTATGCCAACATTGCCACCTAACAGCCAGGAATCACCAGAAGCAGTTAGCTTGTTAACATAAGCAGTAGTTACTGATGGAACTGAACCAGTTCCATCAGGATTACTTGAAGTAGCATAAATATAAGAAGAAGCATCATCAGTGAAATAATGATCTTGACTTTCTGAAGTGGTAGAAGCATAAACTCTAAAAGATGAAGCACCTGTTGGAGCAGTCCAGGATACCTCACAGGCATCACCTCCAGTGTTAGTGTCACAAGAGACCTCTGATGAGCCAATAGTTGTTCCCACTTCATCAGAAGCAACTACCTTGAAAAAATAGACATCTGAATCCAAGGTTCCACCCGTAGTAGTAGCTGCTGAAATATTAGTTGACACTTCCATTTCTGTAGCAAGATTGTTTCCTGAAGCCAAAGTGAACTTTTGCTGTGGTTCTGTTGTGCCGATGCCGACGTTGCCGTCGTTGTCAACATACACTCCTTCGTCCCCACCATCTCCGCTAAGCCAATTCCCATTCAGAATTACATTGCCATTCTTCATTATCATGCCCAAACCATAGATGCTGAATATATCAGTACCAGCGTGAACAGCTGTAAGGTTGTTTGTTGCTGCCCAGTATATTCCTGAATTTGTAGAATCAGACGGTGCAAGGCTGGGAGCACTCGTGCTTCCGGCAGGTAACAATACCTGCCCACTTCCAATTTCAAGCTTCCCTTCTGGACTCGTCGTCCCAATGCCAACATTCCCGCTCTTAGTTATTCTCGTTCTCTCAGTTAAATCTCCTTCATTTCTTGTGTAAAATCTTA
>JAGXOH010000029.1:0-4816 GCA_023659985.1 Candidatus Falkowbacteria bacterium LH_S3
GGTAAGAAGTAAAAAGTAAGAAGTAAGAAGTTTTGAGTTTTAAGTTGTAGTTTTTAATTTTAAGCTTTTTATTGTATGACATTATCATATTGCTATGACACCGGTGACAACCAAAATTGTTAAAACAATGATTTTTTGTTAAGATAAACTAAAGGTCGAAAATTAAAAATTAACTAAAGGTCGAAAATTAAAAATTAAAACTTATTAGAAAAAATTTTCTAATAGAGAAAAATAATCAAAAATATGAGTAAAAAAAATATTATTGCGTTAATAGTAATGGTAGTAATGGTAGTAATTGTTGTTGGGATATTCACAGTTTTATCTCTTCGGAAAGAAAAGCCATTTGAGGCTTTACCACCTGGTGAGAAACTAGAAAAAGCAGAAAATGTGGGTTATGGATGGAGTGTTAAAGATACTTCAAGAGAGGCTGTTGGGGAAGCGGTTTCTATGATGAAAGAAAAGTTAGAAGGAAAGAATCCAAATTATGTGCTTTTATGGTATACCATTGCCTACGATCCCTCAGAAATCCAAGATACCTTGAGAGAGCTTTTAGGACCAGATGTTCAAATCCAGGGTAATTCCTCAGCCGTGGCGGTAATGAGTCCGGATGGTTATCATCTTGGTGAGGTAGGTTCTTTGGCTATTTTGGGTATTGCTTCTGATAAGGTAGATATTGGAGTTGGCGGAGCAAATTTAGATGAATTGGCGCCAAGAGAAGCTGGAAGAAAAGCTATTCAAGAAGCTATTTCCAACTCAAGGAAGGAAGGTAGCCCCCGATTTGTCTATATTACTGCTACCCCAGGTAAAGAAGAAGGGATACTTCTTGGGATTGAAGATATTATCGGTACAGATGTGCCAATAATTGGAGGGAGTGCTGGGGATGAAACTCTCACTGGCAAGTGGAGCAACATTGCCAATGACCAGACTTATACTAATAGCGTGGTGTTAGGCGCTGTTTACACGGATTTAAAAATTGGCCAAGCTCACGAGTTTGGTTATATGAAAAGTGTAGAGCAAGGTATCGCAACGAGAGCTGAAGGTCGAACTCTTTACGAGATTGATAATAGACCAGCAGCCGAAGTTTACAATGAGTGGACTGGTGATCACTTTACTAAAGAGCTCAAAGAAGGAGGAATGATTCTGACAGAGGCTACTTTTTATCCTTTAGCCAAGATTGTTCACGGGGAAAAAGAACAAACCCATCTTTGTGTCAGCCATCCTGGAGCAATTAATTTGCCAGAAAAATCTATTACTATGTTCACTGATATAGAAACCGGAGATGAAATTATGCTTTTGCACGGAAATTGGGAATGGTTGGTCAATCGAGCTCAAAGTACTGCCCGATTAGCAATGCGCAGTGAAAACATTGCTTCAGGAGAAGGACTTTTTGCTTTCTATACTTTCTGCGCTGGAACACTACTAGCTATTCCTGAAGCAGAAAGACCTAAAGTTCCCCATTTGCTTCGTGGTGAAATAGGTGATGTTCCCTTTGTCGGTGGATTTACTTTAGGAGAACAGGTATTTCTGCCAGGAGTTGGCAATCGCCATACAAATCTTGTGAACTCTCTGGGTATTTTCAAGTAGTTCCGTCTAAAACGAACAAAGAAAAACATAAAAATTAGCCCAGTTTTTGTGATTTAATTGGGAAGGTTTTAATATGCTAAAAAAAGGAATTTTCAGCAAAGTTTTTGGATTGATGATAATAATATCACTTATAGCTGGAGGGATTATCTTGGTTATAGCCACCATAAGACAAACCAGCTCTATGAAGGAGTCGCTTGTTGAAGAAAATAAAGTATTAGCTGAGGTTGCCGCAAAAGCTATTGAAACTGGGTATTTAGATTTTTCCTGGCCGCTTGAGATGCTAAAAAAAATCAGCGATTCAGAAGGAATTCTTTTCTTATGGATAGTAAAACCAGATGGAGAAATTTTCTTAGCTGATAATCCAGAAATGCAGAGTAAAGTAATTGATGACCCTTTTTTGGGTAGTCAAAAGCTTGTAGCAAGTGACATTACCTATCATAGCCAAAGGATAAAATTAATTGTTCATCCCCTTGAGATAGAAGTCGGGAAGAAACCCTGGAATCTTTATTTGGGGGCATCGCTAGAACCAGTGGAGATTGCTCAAAGAGAGACAATTTTTACTGGGATTGGTATCTTCATCTTGGTGGTTATCTTTACCGCCCTTATTTCTTTTTATTTTTCTAAAGGAGTAACTCAGCCCTTAGAACAGCTTAGGGAAGGAGCAATAATTATCGGAAAAGGGAATTTAAGACACAGAATTAAAATAAAGACCGGCGATGAAATTGAAGAGTTAGGAAAGTCTTTTAATCAAATGGCAAAGAACTTAATGAATACTTTAGAGGATGTAGAAGAAGCAAAAGCAAAGACAGAAAAAGAAAGAGATACTACTTTAGCGATTATTAATAACTTAGTTGATGGGCTCTTACTCTTTGATAAAGAAAATAAGCTTTCTTTAGTTAACCCAGAAGCAGAGAGGCTTTTTAATTTAAAAAAGGAAGAAATAACTGGGAAGTTAATTAAAGAACTTTCTAACTCTTCTTTGAAACCTTTAATAGAGCTTTTAGAAGAAAGCAAAGAAGTATCAAGGAAAGAATTGAAAATTAGAGAAGGCTTGATTTTAGAAGTGTCTACTATTCCCATGGTTAAAGAAGAAGAGAGCGGAACTTTAGTAATTTTGCATGATATTACCAAAGAGAAAAGAGTGGAGAGATTAAAGACAGAATTTGTTTCTCTTGCTGCTCATCAATTAAGGACTCCTTTATCTGCTATTAAATGGACCTTGAGAATATTATCAGATGAAGAATTGGGTAAGGTTAATAAAGAGCAAAAGAAATACCTTAACAGGACATATCAAAGCAATGAAAGAATGATTGGCTTAATTGATGACTTACTGAATGTGACCAAAATTGAAGAAGGAAAATATGTTTATCAGCCCAAGCTGGTTCATTTGGAGGATTTAATTCAGGCAGTAATTGATTCTCTTAAACCAGAAATTAAAAGAAAAAATATAGAACTTGATTTTCAAAAGCCAAAAGAAAAGTTACCTGAAGTTAAAGTAGATATGGAGAAAATCAAGTTGGCTATTAAAAATCTTTTTAATAATGCTATAATATATAGTCAGAAAGGAGGAAAAGTTACTATTTCTTTAAAACAGAAAGAAAATAATGTAAAATTTTCAGTTCAAGACAGTGGAATTGGAATTCCTGAAAAACAACAGAAAAGAATTTTTACCAAGTTCTTTAGAGGAGCCAATGCAATAAAGAAGGAGACTGAGGGCTCTGGTTTAGGCCTATTTATTGTTAAAAATATAATTGAGGCTCATCAAGGTAAAATTTGGTTTGAGTCAGAACGAGGTAAGGGTAGTACTTTTTACTTTACCCTTCCCTATTAAAAGCCGACTTGTTTATATTCTTAAAAATGTTAACGAGAGATAGAGAAGTGTCAAAGCAATTTAGAAATGCCAAATACTTAACAAAATCCAAATGATAAAATCCGAATGACAAATAAAATATGATTGAAATTCAAAGCTCAAAAGTCAAAAGTCAAAACCAAAAGTCAAAACTTAAAACTGAATTAAAATATGGTTGAAACTCAAAACTCAAAAGTCAAAAGTCAAAACCAAAAGTCAAAATTCAAAACTGAATTAAAATATGGTTGAAACTCAAAACGCAAAACGCAAAACCAAAATTCAAAATTCAAAACTGAATTAAAATATGATTGAAGCTCAAAACTCAAAAGTCAAAAGTCAAAACTTAAAACTGAATTAAAATATGATTGAAGCTCAAAACTCAAAGTTCAAAACGCAAATCCAAAATTCAAAATTCAAAACTGAATTAAAACATCGTTAAGAAGTAAGAGGTAAGAAGTAAGAGGTAAGAGGTAAAAAGTTTTGAGTTTTAAATTGTAGTTTTTAGTTTTAAGCTCTTAGTTTTTAGCTTTTAATTTTAAGTTGTAGTTTTTAGTTTTTAGCTTTAAGTTTTAAGTTTTGATATTCATTTGACATTTGAGCTTTGTCATTTGGATTTTATTAAGTATTTGAGCTTTGGATTTTGGATTTTATTAAGTAGAAGTTTTGAGTTTTAAGTTGTAGCTTTTAGCTTTTAGCTTTAAGTTTTTAGCTTTAAGTTGTAGTTTTTAGCTTTTAGCTTTAAGTTTTAAGTTTTTTATTGTATGACATGCGTACCCTTGCCCTTGATTTCATTTTTGTGTTATAATAAAATAGAGTAAAGGTCGATTTTATTAAAAGTTAAAAAATAATTAACATTACTAAATTACTAAACACAAAAAATATGCAAATAAAAAATAAAAATTCTTTTATTGCTGCCTTAATCGCTGTATTAATTTCAGTAGGATTAGTAACGGTTGCTGTTCATGCAACAACCACGGTTGGAAATGATGTTTCGGTCGGTAGGAATTTGACTGTTGTTGGGAATGCTACAACCACTGGCAATCAGGTAATTTCTGGAACATTAGATGTAATTGGAACTTCAACCTTAGCTACCACCACTGCTACACAATTAACAGTTAGTGATGCTACTGCTCTAGATGGTGGATTGACCATGGATTCTACTGCCTTTACAGTAGCTGATGGCACAGGTAATACCTCAATTGGTGGAACATTAGATGTAACTGGTGATTCAACCTTAGCTACCACCACTGCTACCCAATTAACAGTAACTGGTGATCTCAATTTGCCAGATAACTCTGTAATTGATGCAGAGGTCGGTGACGACCTTACTATTTCTGGAGGAATTATAGATGATACTCCTATTGGAGATAGTACCTCTTCCAC
>JAGXOH010000029.1:4912-7318 GCA_023659985.1 Candidatus Falkowbacteria bacterium LH_S3
ATTTTGCCAGATAGTTCTGTAACTGATCCGATGGCTTCAGATACTCTAACTATTTCTGGAGGAATTATAGATGATACTCCTATTGGAGATAGTACCTCTTCCACTGGTATATTCACTGATGCTACTACTACTGATTTAGTAGTAATTGGTAGTCTCAATTTGCCAGATAGTTCTGTAACTGATCCGATGGCTTCAGATACTCTAACTATTTCTGGAGGAATTATAGATGATACTCCTATTGGAGATAGTACCTCTTCCACTGGTATATTCACTGATGCTACTACTACTGGCAAGCTTTCAGTTAGTGGAACTCTTAAAATAGGAGGAGGGGACGCTATAGCAGAACATACTTCAGCGACTACATCGATAGATTTCCCCTCGGTGGCTTCTACCACGTGTTATGCAACCAATACTGATATTGCTGCTGATGGTATAAGTGTGGTTGCTTCTCCTGAGGCGGTAGCAAGCGGGGTCAATGATAAAAAATTAATCTGGAGTACTTTTGCTTCATCAAGTAAAGCCTGGATTAGAATTTGCAACCCAACCGATGTGGACGTTCAGGATGCAGCAGACCAGACCTGGAGACTTGATGTCTGGCAGCACTAATTAATTCTGAGTTGACTATTTAAATTAATTAACTTAACTGTAATTCTATGCCAAAATATTTTTTAGCTACAATGTTAGTTTTAGTTAGTTTAGTTTTAATTCCTAATTTTGCTCTTGCTGCTGATGTTCATTTTTCTGAGGATACTGATCTTGATTTGTCAGGCTTGGAGACCACTACATTATATGCCAAAGCAAACTCAGATTGCGATTCTTTAACTGTTTCTGGTTCTAATTTGACTGTTGATATTCCTCAAAGCAGTACTTTTAGTTTTGGTCCCTCAAACTTCACTAGCTTAAGCCTGACTCCTTCTGGAGGAGTAATAGGCCTTGATTTTGATACCCAGTATTTAAGTTCAGGTCGGGTTAGCCAATGGAGTGTCAGTTCTAATGTAAATTCAGCTCAGGTAAGTTTTTCAGTAAAGGTGGCTGAAGCTAGTGCTGACTATTTAGTGAAAGTTGATGGTAGTAATTATGGCTATTTTGAATCTAATACCAACGGAATAGTAAGTTTTAACTACACTGGAGGTTTTTCCAGTAAAACATTTACTATTACTCGGCAGAATCGGCCAGGGGGAGGTATTCCTGGTGGGGTAGGTGATACTATTCCATCTTCAATTTCCAATATTGAAGCTACTACCAGTGATGCTACAGCCACTATTACTTGGCAAACCTCTGAGTCCTCTTTGACCTGGCTGGTCTATGGTCCATCAACCGATTATGACTTTGAAGAAAAAGGCACCACTTACCATACTTCCCATTCTATTACCTTGAGCGATTTGACTTCAGAAACAACTTATCATTATCACCTTAAATCAAAAGACGAGTCTGGAAACATTGGCACTTATACAGATAAAACCTTCACCACCTTGGCTTTGGAAGAAGTAACAGAGGAAGAAGCAGAGGAAGTAACAGAGGAGGAAGAAGAAGCAGCAGCAGCAGCAGCAGCAGAAGAAGAAGAAGAAGAAGGGGTTTCTACTGTTACTTTTGAAAAACCAATTGCAGAAATGACCACTAAGGAACTTAAAGCAAAAATTGCTGAGATTTCTAAGGTAGTCAGCCAATTTAAAGCATTATTACCTGAATCAGAAGCTCCAGCTATTAAGGGCTGCCCCGTTTCCAACTTTGAGCGCGACCTTAGTCAGAGAATGAGTGGTGATGATGTCAATTGCTTGCAGATTATTTTGAATAGTGCTGAGGATACCCAATTAACTGAAACAGGGGTGGGTTCACCTGGGAATGAAACAAACTATTTCGGACCTTTGACCAAGGCAGCAGTGATTAGATTTCAAGAAAAGTATGCAGAGGATGTTTTAGAGCCCTGGAACTTTACTTCAGGTACTGGTTATGTAGGGTCAACCTCTCGCAGTAAACTGAACCAGCTATTAAAATCAAAAGGCAGAACTGAAAACATTGGCACTTATACAGATAAAACCTTCACCACATTGGCTTTGGGAGAAGTAATAGAAGGAGTAACAGAGGAAGCAGTAGAGATTCCTACTGTCACTTTTGAAAAACCAATTGCAGAAATGACCACTAAGGAACTTAAAGCAAAAATTGCTGAGATTTTTGAGGTAGTCAGCCAACTTAAAGCATTGTTACCTGAATCAGAAGTTCCAGCTATTAAGGGCTGCCCAGTTTCCAACTTTGAGCGCGACCTTAGTCAGGGAATGAGCGGTGAGGATGTCAATTGCTTGCAGATTGTTTTGAATAGTGCTGAGGAGACCCAATTAGCTGAAACAGGGGTAGGTTCACCTGGGAATGAAACAAACTATTTCGGACCTTTGACCAAGGCAGCAGTGA
>JAGXOH010000029.1:7417-8879 GCA_023659985.1 Candidatus Falkowbacteria bacterium LH_S3
AGGTTCACCTGGGAATGAAACAAACTATTTCGGACCTTTGACCAAGGCAGCAGTGATTAGATTTCAAGAAAAGTATGCAGAGGATGTTTTAGAGTCCTGGAATTTGACTTCAGGTACTGGCTATGTAGGGTCAACCTCTCGCAGTAAACTGAACCAGCTATTAAAATAGAATAGAGATAGACTTGTTTAATGTTTCCTTTAAGCATAACTGAGTGGTTTTTAAAATACACAGCTCAGCGGTGTATTGTGTGTTTTTGAATAACTTAGTTTTATGATAAAATATTAAACATGAAGTATATAAAATTTTTTTCTATCTTTATAATATTGGTAGTAGTTGTAGCAATAGTTGTTATTTTTGTGACGTCTTCAAATAAGCAAAATAGAGACACAAATATTAAAAGTTCTAACCAAATAAAAAATATGGAGAATACAAATTTAAAATTAAAGAGTTGTTTTGAAAATGGAGAGAGTATTCCAATGAAATATTCTTGTGATGGAGAAGGAATAAATCCTCCGCTTGAAATAGATAATGTTCCTGAAGATACTGAAAGCTTAGTTCTAATAATGGATGATCCAGATGTTCCAGGCGGTGGAGTTTTTGACCATTGGGTTGTATTTAATATTCCACCAGATACAAAAAATATTGAAGAGGGAGAAGAGCCAAGAGGCGCGCTTGGTAAGAATAGTGCTGGAAAACTCGGTTATTTTCCGGCATGTCCTCCGGACAAAGAGCATCGCTATGTCTTTAAACTCTACGCGCTTAATACTTCACTTGAACTTGAAGCAGGCTCAACAAAAGAAGAAGTAGAAACTGCAATAAAAGGATCTATTATAGAAAGTGTAGAGTTTTTGGGACGATATGATAGACAATAAAAGATAAACAATAAAACCTAACTTAGTTCTCTTATATTGATGAAAAGACAGTTCACCCCATACTTTTATACTACAGAAGAAAAGGCATGAAGTGTAGAACATTATGGGTTAAATGGAAAAACACTAAATGAAATGTTATTATCAATTTAATTACAAAATCGCCAAAAGTGTGTGCCTAAAACAACAACAAAGTTTTTGTTGTTGGGCTTGAGGCAAAAGAGATGATAGGGCGAACTCCTGAAAATATAAGAGCATATAGACCAATGAGAGACGGTGTAATAGCTGATTATAGAGTGCGGAAGCAATGCTTAGTTATTTATTGTGTTGCAAATGGAACAGGTATTGCCTTAAACCACTTGGAAACCTACAAGAAAAGCATATTAGCCAAAAAATAGAAGAGATTTTACTAATAAATATGCAAAAACCATATTACAAAAAATCAGATTTTAGTCTTTATAAAGCAGACTCTTTGGAATTTCTAAAAGAACTCCCCAAAAATTCAGTAGATATGATTTTTGCCGATCCACCTTATTTTTTATCTAGTGGATCTTTTACTTGTCAAAATGGAAAAATGGTAAGTGTTAAAAAA
>JAGXOH010000002.1 GCA_023659985.1 Candidatus Falkowbacteria bacterium LH_S3
TCTTACTTCTTACTTTTTACTTCTTACCTCTTACTTTTTATTTGACATTTGAGCTTTGGATTTTGGATTTCATTTAAATTTTGGTTTTGCGTTTTTAACTTTGAGTTTTGCGTTTCAACTATATTTCATTTAATTTTTGGTTTTACCTCCCTATCCCTTTATAAACAATCCCCGCTTCAATAAATTTTTCCTTAGGCAGGCAATTGCGGCCGTCAATCACGACCTTGACTCCATTTTTCAAAAAATAATCTGGCGTTAATTCTTTAAATACTTTATGCGCTGTAGCGATAATAATCGCTTCCGCTCCTTTAATCGCTTCGTCTAGACTCTTTGTTGTTGATTTTTCCAAAATAAACGGGTCATAAGAAATAACTTCTGCTCCGTAATCTTTTAGAGATTTTATAATTTCAAACGAGGAACTTTCACGACAATCGTCAATTTCCGGCTTGTAGGAAAGACCAAGAACCGCAACCCGCGCGCCGTTTATGGCGATTTTTTTCTCATTTAATCCTTTTGCCGCTATTCCTGCGGTAAATTTTGGCATTTTATCGTTAATTCTCCTGGCTAAAGCCAAAAAATCATGCTCAAAGCCATTTTTCTTAGCATGTTCAATTAAATAATAAGGATCAATTGGTATGCAATGTCCGCCAACGCCACAACCGGGAAAATAAGTCATAAAACCAAATGGTTTTGTTGCGGCGCCATCAATGACATTTGCGACATCAATACCAAGGCGCGAAAAAGACATTGCCAATTCATTCACAAAAGCGATATTTATATCGATAAAAGTGTTTTCAACGATTTTAGTTGCCTCTGCTTCTTTAAGCGATGACATCGGTTTCACTTCGCCGGAAATGATTGATTGATAAAATTCAATTGCTTTTTGAAGACCAATTTTATCAAAACTGCCGACAACGCGGGGAGTATTTTCTACATTCCATTTTTTGTTTCCTGGCTGTATCCGTTCTGGACAATGCGCAAGATAAAAATCTTTTCCGCATTTTAATCCAGACTCTTTTTCCAAAATAGGCAAAACAATGTTTTCGCAAACGCTCGGATTGACAGTTGATTCTAAAATTACAAGTTGGTCTTTTTGGATAAATGGTGCTATGTTGTCGCAGGCATTCTTAACCGGTTCAAGATTAGGCGTATGATTTTTATAAACAGGCGTCGGAACACAAATAATAATGACTGAGGTGTCTTTTATTCTGCTGACATCTGTTGTTGCTTCCAAAGATGAATTTTTTAACTGTTCGGCTATTTCTTGTTCAGCAAATGGAGAGATGCGATTATTTAACAATTTTGCTTTTTCAGAATCAACATCTATGCCAATGACTTTATGTCCTTTTCTATTGGTTAATAAAGCCAAAGGAAGCCCCATATATCCGAGTCCGATTATTGAAATTATTTTTTCGCTTTGAATTTGACTTAAAAGTTTTTCATATCTTTGTTTATGGTGCTCTTCAGTCTTGGCAATAGATTTTAATATAGCCGCGACATGAGTTAAGCCCTCTTCTTCAGCCTTGGTAGCAAAAGAAGGATACATATCAGAGTGTTCACAGTTTTCACCCGCTATAGCTGCTTTTAAGTTTTTTTCAGTTGTTCCATATTCAGTCAGGGCTTCAGCTTCAACGGTTATATGTTCCATGTTTTCGTTAATTTCCTTCTTAAGTTCTTGAATGTGTTTGAATAATCTTTTGGCATGGGTTTTTTCTTGTTCGGCTGTTTCTATAAAAATCCCTGATATTTGTTCATAGCCTTCTTTTTTCGCCACTTTAGCATAATAAGTATATCGGTTTATGGCTTGGCTTTTTCCAATAAAAGCTTTTGTTAAATTTTTAATAGTTTCCTTCATAAGTTTTAAAAAGTTTGATAGCTTTGTTTTACTATTTAAACTTTAATTAATTTTTTAGGAATTAATATTATACAGTTAAGTTTCTGTTTTTGCCAACAATAAAAGATAATTTTTGTGAAGACAAGGTGATGTGGGCCGGTGTAGCCAGTTGAACGCAGTTATCAATTAATAATTTGGCTTTTTTGTTATGAGTATTTAGCTTTTTAAACTCAAAATAACTTTTATTAGTTTCAAAAGAAGAAGCAAATGAAAATAAGTGTTTGTTTTTTGAAAAAATATATAGATCTAAAGAGTTGTTTGTGGGATTTGTTTTAATGTCATAACTAAAATTAATAATTCTTATAGTTCCGGATCGTTTTAATTTTACTGAATATTCTTTATTTATTTCCAGGTATTCATTAGGATTTTCTATTTTTATTTCTGATAAAAAGTAAGAGTTATTAATTTGTCCAATATTAATCTTTAAGGTTCTTCTTGCCAACAATATTTCGCACGCACCCTCCCAATCATTCACCCCTAAAGTTGAGGACATTTTATTATTATTCTTTTCTCCTAAGGGGATAATTCCTAGTGTGAACCCTTGGTTTATGTTTTTAGTTTTGGCAATAGCAATAGAATTAATCACTTTGTGGACAGTAGAATCATCTCCCACCACTACTACATTTTTAAGGCCAGTTTCGGCTTTTTTTTGAAGTTCGTAGGGTATATTTTTTATTTCTTTCAATTTTAAAATTTTACCGTTAATTCCTATATCAGTAAGTCTTTTTTCAATATTAGTAATGGTTTTGAGGTGCTTTTTTTTATTAACAAAAGCATCATATATATAAAGATACATAAAACAAAAGAGTTAAAAGCACTCTTTTTTTGGGTGCCATTTAAGAAAGTTAGCTTTGTCCTTGGTTCTCTTTTTGCTTAACTTCTTTTTTAGCAGGTTGCCCCATGCTACATTTTCCGTTTAAGAGGGCGCCCTTTTCCACTGACAAGGAAGAGCATTGAATATTTCCGTTTATTTTAGCAGAAGCTGTGATTTCCAGATGTCCATCTATTGTTACGTTTCCTTCAACTACCCCGCCAATACGAGATGTTTGAGCCTCAATGTTGGCGGTTATTTTGGCTTTATCTCCGATAAGAATGTAATTATCGGTTTTTAAGGAGCCCACCACTTCTCCTTCTACTATAATATTACCTTTTCCTTGAAAATTACCCTTAACTTTAAGGCCAGATCCGATAATTGTTTCAGCTGATTTTTTAGTTTCTTCGGCTTCATTGTTTTTAAACATATTGTTGCCCAATTTTAAAATAATTTTATAAAATTATTGTTTATTTATGTTACTCTATGATTGACATACTGTCAAAACAAAGGTAATGTATTTTTTAGTGTAATGATAATTTATTAAATTAGTTAAATTAAATAGAGTAAGTTTACTAAATTGTTAAAATAAAAATATAAATTTAAAACAGAGTTTAGTTTTAATATTGTTATTCATCAATAAATTAAAAATAAGACTTTAGTCTACGCATACGTGGACTAAAGTTAAGAGAATAAACTAGAAATAAGACTTTAGTCCAGGGTGTCGTAGACTAAAGTTAAGAGAATAAACTAGAAATAGGACTTTAGTCTACGCATACGTGGACTTAAGTTGTGGATAAATTAAAAATTAAAATTTTAGTCCAGGATGTCGTGGACTTAAGTTAATAGTAAAAATTCATTCTATTTTTAAAAGGGCCTATAGCTCAGTTGGTTAGAGCGCCTGCATGGCATGCAGGAGGTCACCGGTTCGAGTCCGGTTAGGTCCACAGTGCGATTAATTACTATTATTTTTAAAGTTTTTGTATAGTTTTATGTAATGATTAATATTAACCATTACATTGATAAGCCGTTTCTTTATAAACCCAAAATCAAGTATACAAGGGCTTTTAGTAGACGTTTTTATAAATTTAAGACAAAAATATAAACAATAAAAGTATAAAAAATAGGGAAACAAAAAAATACAGTTTTTAATTTCCCTATATTAAATTTTATTTTTAGAATCAATCAAACTAATCTTGTTTTACTTTAAAAATAAAGTTTACATAATATCTTTATAATGGCTAATCGTTATAATTTCCTTAACTTTTTTGTAGGTTAATTGGAGGAGATCTATTCTTGTATCATTAAACACTATTTTTTTTTGGTGGCAGTATCTTCCCACTCCTTTTTTTATGTTTTTTATTTGTTTTCTCGTTAATAATATTTCGGATTTGTTAAAAGGTTTTTCCAAATTAGTTTTTACTTCTATAAAAACAATGCTCGATTTTTGTTGAGCTATGATATCCAACTCATAATAACCAAGTTTTATGTTACTTCCAATTATTTTATAATTATGTTTTTGTAAATAATATTTGGCAACAATTTCTCCTTTTTTGCCTAATTGGTAATAAAAATGTGAAGACATATAAAAAACCACTGTTAGGCAAACATTATGCTAATGTTAGGAAATATATTTACTGTATTGCTCTTTTTCTTTACGAATTTCAATGCGTTTAGATAGAGTTTTAAAAAGCTTGATTATAAAAAATAACCATATTGCCATTTCTAAAAACCATATCACAAACCAAAAACGAGACGAGAAAAAGGGGATTGTTTGGTAATTAAAAAACCAAATCAACCCCCCTAAAACAGTATTGGTTATAGAAAAATAGTAAAGTTGCCTCCAGGCTAGTAAGAATTGATTTTTCTTTCTTTTTTTATTTTTCTTTTTTAAATAAAATAAAGAGGTGAAAATTAAAAATAAAACAATTAAAATTATAAGCGTATATTCATAAATATTCATTAATTGTCCCGTTCTCATATCTAACCAAAAGTTCCAACTAATCAATTTGTCAACAATCTCCATAAAATTTGAATTTTGAAATTATAAGCACTTAACTATTTATTTAATAAATAAGGCTCCATAATGATATGTTCCTGCCTCAAATTCTTCTTCTAAGGACAACCCTAACTTTTGAATACTTTGTTTTAAGGATTCTTTTTTAACCTTAGCTTCGGCAGGTGGTCCAATAGGAGTTGCAACATTCTTCCATTCCACGATCAGTAAATAGCAACCCTTTTTGATTAATCTTATGCTTTCTCGTAGTAATGCAGCTCTTTGCTCTGATTGATATAAAGTATTTATTAGCAAGCCAACATCTAATGATTCTGATTCAATTTTGGTTGCTTTAAATATTTCTAGGTCACTCCATACAGTTTCTATATTAGTATATCCTTCTTGCTCAATCCTTTTATTTAGATTAGTTAATACACTTTTCATTATATCCACTGCATACACTTTACCTTTATTTCCAACAATTCTGGCTGCTGGGAATACAAATTGTCCGGCAGAGCCGCAACCCAAGCCAGCTATTGAGTTACCTTCTTTTACTTGAGCCTTTTCTAAAATAAAATCTGGGTTTAGCAAATAGGCTCCACCTGTTTTTTCGTTCATATTTATTAAGAATTATTAATATTATTATATTATAATTATTTTTCTAAGTAAATAAGACTTTATTTCACCAAGATTTGTTTTTTTACTATATTTTTTTTACTATATTTTTTTTGCGCTGTTATGGTTATGGTATTAACACCTTTTTTTAAAGCAATTTTTTCCGTAAAATCTCCATTATTATTAGTAAGAACAGAGTTGCCGTTTATATAAATTTGAGAATCCGATTCGGTTTCACCTATAATAGATATCTGCCTTTCATTGGTTATAAAATCATTTTTTGGTTTTTGTATACTCAGATCAGGAGGAGAAACAAAACTTTTTATACAATACCCAAGATAACCAAAACAAACAATAACCACTGCAACAATTATAATATTTTTTATAATATGCGGGAAAATTATAAAATTGATTCTTTTTAATTTATTTTTTGAAAAAATAGAAATATTAGATATACCGTTTTGAGGCGCTACTTGCTTCTCTTTTTGAAAATCATTTAGCAGCTCATCTTTATCTAATCCCAAGAAATTAGTGTATACTTTTAAATATTTTTTTTCATACATCCCGCTGGGCAATTTATTGTAATTACCTAACTCTAAAGCTTTCAAATATTCTAATTTTATCTTTGTTTTTTTAGAAGCTTTTTTTAAGGATATGTTTTGTTTAGTTCTTGCTAAATAAAATTGTTCTCCAACTGTTTTATTTTCTGTTTGTATTTTATTTTTTTTAAAACCAATCATATTTTGAAAACTAATAAGATTAATTATTTATTCCAGTCCGTGTTTAAGATATCACTATTCTTGGCTCCTAAGGATTGAGCTGTAAAATTAACTATTATGTAGCTGGAAAAAATAATAACTAAACCAATCACGGCGCCAACCAATGCTTTTTTACCGTTTTCTATTGTTTCAGAATTACCACCAGATAACAAAAGCAAAAAACCGCCGTACATAAAAGCCAATAAAGCAAGAGCGCCAACAATAGCTAAAACAAAGTTAAAAATATTGACTCCTAACCGAATAAAATCATTAAGTTCACAATCACCACAGGCGCGACACTTTTGCATATCGGCCCAAATACTATTTTCTGAAGTTTCTATAGTTCTTTTTTTTCCTCCTTCCACGCACGTTTTTGTTGTTTCTCCGGCTATTGTTTTTTCAGGAGATCCTATTAATATTAACATTAGAATTACTCCTAAAATAAGGATTTTATTTATTTTGCTAAACATAAGACTGAATTAGAAAAAATAACAGCTTGGTTATTCTTAGTTTTTTATTCGTATATAGTTTGTTGTACTCTATTTGCTCCGGTTTGAATTATCTCTTTTAGTTTTTTATTCTTTTTATTAGCAGAATCAATCATGTTTTTTATCGCTTTTTCTGCAGCTAAAGGTCTGGTTCCTTTATACCAGCTTTTGGCTGTTAAAATCTGTTCTGCAAAGGTGCCTATGTCAATATCACTGATCTGTTCGTTTACGAGCGATCTTAAGGCAGTTGGTTTTTTAGTTTTTTCAAGATATGTTTTAGCCATTTCCGGATTTGTGGTGGCAAAATGAATGAAATCCCAGGCTTCTTGAACGTGTTTGCTTTTTTGAGAAACAACTTCTACCCAATAGTTGGCATAATTTATTTTTTGAGAACTTTTTTCTATTTGTGGCATATTGGTGACGGAAAAATTTAATTTAGGTGATTGTGCCTTTATCATGGGTACATGATAGGAATATCCAAATATTATAGCAAGCTTTCCTTGAGCAAATAAATTTAAAGAATTATCAAGAGTATTATTCCAACAATAAACTTCTTTTGCCGGATTAGAAAAATCAGTATAAAATCTTAGAGCCTCAAGTCCTGGGTTGTAGTTTTGTTTCTCAAGATAAGAAGGAACTATATGAAAACTAACGTTTTGATCTTCCATCATTATAGCTCCGTTTTGCATCATAAGAAGAGAGAGGATATCAGAAGACCTTTGTATATTTTCACTTCCTCCTAAGGCAACCCCGGATTGAATTAATCTTCCTTTCCTGTCTTGTTTGCTTAGTTTTTTAACAGCTTCTTGAAACTCCCTGTTCCAATATTTAGGCGGAGTGGCGATCCCGGCATTATTTAAAAGATCTCGATTATAAAACATAGCAAGAGTATCCATATATAGGGGTAGTCCGTAGATCTTATTTTCTTCTTGATCGTTATTTTTTACTTTTATAACCACATCATGATAGACAGCATCTACAAATTTTTCTTTAAGTCCTTTTAAGGTAATAGTATTTTTGATTTTAAGAGTAGGGACAGTTCTTTTTTTTATAGCTCCTTTTTCAACCGGATAAGCCAGATCCAGTTTTTCAGGTAAAGGAGTTATTTTATTTTGGTATTTTTTTACCCATGTATTTTGAATAGAAAATATATCTGGCCCTCTATCTTCAGCCATAGCGTTTATTAATTTTTCTTCGTATTCATCATACCTAATTTTTCTATAGTTTATAGTGATATTAGGGTGAATTTTATTATATTTGTTTATAATTTCTTGAAAGGCATCTGCACTATCAAAGGGTCGCCAATAATCAATAGTTATTGGCTCCATTTTTTGTTGAGCCTCTTTATCTACGGATTTACACCCAAAGCCAGAAGAAAGCAGTCCCACTGCGACCAGGACGATAATAACTATTTTTGTTTTATGCATAAGTTAAAAAATTATTTGTAAACAAGTTTAATATAAAAATACCAAATCTATCTGGATTTTAGCTACTCTTAGAAGTATTTGTTTTTATTATAACACAAGAGCCTTTTTATCAAAAACTAAAACTTATTTTTTATAAACTCCATATGTTTTAAAAAATATAAAGCAATATAAATTAGCCAGATCGTGCCAATAAAAGAAAGAATCAAAAATAAACATATGGGCCAAAATATATTTGCGGTAAGATTTTGAAATAATAACCAAGCTCCAATAGAGCCGTAAGATAGAGATCCAATAGTAAATCCTATTCCTGGCAAAGATGTGCTTAAAACCGAAGGATCGTCGGTTTCAAAATTAGGGAAAATAGCTCCAAGGGATAACCCTAAAACTACAATAAATATAATAGTGCTAAAAAAAAGAATAAAAGTAATAACAGAAGCTGTTAATGACAGATTTAATATTAATAAATTTGTGTATCCGATGAGAATTCCTATTGTTAAAAAAAGAGGAAGATAAAATAACAATTTTGACCAAAAAATTTTACTTTTTTTCATAGGAGAACTGCTCAGTATCCAAGAAGTATCCTTTTCCATACTAAAACAAGGAAAAACAAACCTTAAAACAAAAGCGCTAATAAAGAAGATTCCGGTTAAAAATTGAAGGATATAAGCTATTATGGGAAATAAATCTATATTTATACTGTATTTGGCGATATTTTTGCTTAACATCAGATTAACTCCGACTTGTATCATCCAAATAAACATCAAAAAACCAAACCACAAAAGACCGCGCGTATTTCTACTTGACACTAAGAATTCTTTTTTCAGTAGTGTCGTAGAAACGTTTTTTCCCCAAATAAAAGAATCTTTTTTTGTGTTTTTGTTTTTAATTTTGGTTCTTGCTGTAAAAAGTCCTTCTTGTAATTTTTGCCAAATAGGTAAAAACCATTCAGTAGCTAACCACAAAAAACTTAAGACAATGATAGTCATTAAAAACATAATAGTGGTGTAGTAATATCCTCCAATCACATTTCCTGCTTGAAATTCAAATATGGCCTTTGCCACTGGATGAGTTGGTGAATATGTGAAATTTTCACTAATCCTGGACACCACGGATTCGGATGTTTGCAGATCCTGGGCATTAAATAAAGAGATTAGATCTATGGAAAAATTTTGATGCCAGATTAAAATACCCCCAAAAAAAACAAAAATCAATAAGCAAATAGCTAAATTTTTAAGGTTAAGAAAATTTTTATTTATTAAAGAAGATAATCCTTGCAACATCCGACCCGTAATCAATATGGCTAACAACATTAAGGATGTCGCAAAGATGGTTAAAAAAACAATTGATAACAAAGAGACCAGAAGAGGAATTAGCTTTAAACCGAATACGCTGTGAGCGGCTAGTAAGCTGGGTAAAACTATTATTATCAGAGGCCATAGCGAGGCAAAAAAAGCATTAACAAGCACTACTCCGGGTAAGATTTTATAAGACGGGGTTGCCAGTAGCCAGTCATTTTTTTCTTTTTTAAATAAAGAAAATAGGCTGGAAATAAAAGAGCTGATAGCAATAAGAAGAAAAATAAACAATAAATAAACTTCATAGCTATACAATGTAACAGCTTGCGCAAAAAAGGGATAGGATTGTATATAAGAAAATCCTTTAACAAAAAAGAAGTAAACAGCTACGCCTAAACCTGTAAAAATAGCTATAAAACAAGCTAAAACTATTAATTTAGCTGTTTTTCTGCTTAGGAAAATTTTTTTTATTTTTTGTAATTGGTAACGTAAAAGCAGCTTTATCATAATAAGCAAATATTATTAAGTCAATTTTTTATAAACATCTTTTAATTTGGCATTTTTGGACAGTTTCGCTTTATTTTTAAGTTCTTTAAAAGAGCCTGTTGTTATTAACTTACCCTGACTTAAAACTCCAATAGTTTTGCTTATATTTGTAGCTACCGAAAGGTCATGAGTGGCAAGAAGTATAGCGCCTCCGTTTTTAGTAAAATTTAAGAATTTATTTTGAGCTATTTCAGCACTTACAGGATCTAAACCCACGATTGGTTCGTCTACTAAAAGAAGCTTTGGCTGGTGTAATAGTGCGGATAAAATGGTAAATTTTTGCTTATTTCCTCTGGAATAGTCTTCATAATAGTTTTTTTCAATGCCAGCAAGATTAAATATTTTTAAAGAGAGGGGGATATTTTTTTGAATGGTTTCTTTTTTCATGCCGTATAAAGAACCCATAAGATACAAAAATTCTTCTCCAGTTATAGAAGACCAAATTTCAGGTTTATCAGGTATGTATCCTATGTTAGATTTGGTTTTGATCGGATGGTGGGTGGTGTCTAAGCCGTTAATGGTTATATTTCCCTTATCCTGGCGTAATAACCCGGCAATGGATTTTATGATAGTGGTTTTACCTGAGCCGTTGGGTCCGATTATGGAAAAGATCCCTCCTTCTTCTATTTTAAGATTAATATTGTTAACAGCCTTAATAGAATTAAAATATTTAGTTAAATTTGTAATTTTAAGGATAGCGGACATAAGTGGGAGTTTATTATTAATTTTATTAAATTTTACCTTGTTTTGTTTTTATTGACCAGGTTTATTATATTGAAGAGCCTCGGCTAAGTGTCTGGTTTGAATGTTTGAATTATTTTCTATATCAGCTATAGTGCGAGCTATTTTTAATATGCGAAAATAAGAACGAGGACTAATCCCTAATTTTTCTATGGCATCTTTTAATATTTGTTGACCTTGTTCTGTTACTTGGCAAAAATTTTTCGTTGCTTCTGAAGACATTTCTGAATTAGTAAGGATTGAAAAATTTTTAAATCTTTTTGTTTGTATATATCTGGCTTGTTGGACTCGCTTTTTTATATCCCCTGATTTTTCTTTTTGTTTCTTAGATGATAGTTTTTCAAATTTAATTCTTGGGACTTCAATATGAATATCAATTCGATCCAGTAGTGCACCTGATATTTTCTTGCCATAATTAGCTATTTGAGTGGCCGCGCATATACATTCCTTGTATTCGTCTCCATAGTATCCGCAAGGGCAAGGATTCATAGCCGCCACTAAGATAAAATCGGCTGGGAAAGAAATGCTTTTGTTGATCCTGGAAACATTAATTGTTCCATCTTCTAATGGTTGCCTAAGATTTTCCAAGATTTGTTTAGGAAATTCAGTTAATTCATCCAGAAATAATACTCCACGATGAGCCAGAGATATTTCTCCTGGCTTTGGATAAGTGCCTCCTCCTATCAATGCTACAGCTGAAGCGGAATGATGAGGAGCTCTAAATGGTCTTTGGGCTATTAACCCCATATTTAGATTTTTAAGTTCCCCTGCCGCGCTATGTATTTTGGTTATTTCTAAGGCTTCATCTATAATTAAATCAGGTAGGATAGAAGGAAAAGAGCGGGCTAATAAAGTTTTACCTGAACCTGGAGGTCCGGTCATAGCTATATTATGATTTCCTGCTGCAGCTATTTCTAAGGCTCTTTTAGCATGTTCTTGTCCTTTAATATGGGCCATATCAAAGACATGCTCGTTATTAGACAAATCAAAGTCTGTAGAAGGTGTCTGGTTTAAAACTTGTTCTCCGTTAATATGTTTTAGAGCTTGACTTAAGCTATCCAAAGCATAAATCTCTATTCCTTTTATCAAGCCGGCTTCAGATGCGTTAGAAGAGGGGACAAACAGTGTGGATATGCCTTGTTCTTTAGCTTTTATAGCCATAGACAATATTCCGTTTATAGGCCTAATATTTCCATTCAAAGCAAGTTCTCCTATAAAAAGTTTGTTTTTTATTTGCTCGGCATTTATATGGTGGGTGGCACACAAAATGCTTATAGCTATGGGCAAATCTAAACTTGGACCATGCTTTTTAATATAAGCAGGGGCTAAATTAATAGTTATTTTTAATCTGGGAAAACGAAGGTCGGAGTTTTTAATAGCGCTACGCACTCTTTCTTTAGCCTCGGAAACTGCAGTGTCAGGTAGTCCCACAATGGAAACTACTCCATATTCCCCACCTCCGGTATCCGCTTCTACTTCTAATAACTCTGCGTCTACGCCTAATACTGTAGCTGATATTATTTTAGAAGACATAATAATTGTTGAATTATAGTTCTTGGGCTGGAAAAAACATAAATTTTATTATTAAATGGCTTGTAAGAACCTAAATTATTTAGTCACTTTTTCCGCTTCTTCCATTTTTAAACTTAATAATTTAGTGATACCGTTTTCACTCATAGTTGTGCCGTATAAAATATTAGCTTTATGCATAGAAGAACGATCATGTGTTATAATGATAAATTGGGTTTTATGAGAGATCTCTTCCAATATTTGCGCAAATTTTTTGGAGTTAGCTTCATCTAAGGTGGCATCAACCTCGTCTAAGACCACAAAAGGGGCAGGATTGGCTTTTATTATGGCGCAAATTAAAGCTATGGAGGTAAGAGCCTTCTCTCCTCTGGATAGCATAGATAAGGAGGTTATTTTTTTGCCCGGAGGAGTAGCTTGAATATCTATTCCTGCTAAACCTGTAGAATTATATTTAGTCAATTTTTTAATATAAGATTCTTCTGTATTAGAGCTCTCTTCCTCTTCCGCATCTAATTGTTGTTGAGGAATTTTAATAATTTTAGCATATCCGCCTCCAAATAAAGATTTAAAATATTCTTCAAACTTTTGAGAAATAATCTTAAATTCCTTTTCAAATTTCTTTTTAATAGTGTTATCTAAATTTTTAATTATATCATTTAAATTTTTAATACCTTTACTTAAATCAGTGGTTTGGCTCTGTAGAAAATCATATTTTTGTTTAGTGGTTTCATATTCATTTTCCACTTCAGGGTCTATACCTCCTATAAGGTCTAATTGATTTTTAATTTTGTCTATTCTTTTTTTAACCTCATCTACGTTAATTGATTGTTGCGGTTTTTTCTCTTTAATTTCCTTCACTTTTCCCAACTCCTCTCTAATTTCAGATTCTAATTCCTGTAAAAGAGTTTCATATTTAGTGGCTGAGGTTTTTACTTGATTTAGTTCATTGTTTATATTGTTGATTTCTTGTTGGACACCTTGAATCTGCCTTTGAAAAGAAAAAAGTTTTTGGTTTTTTTCTTCTTTTTCTTGATGAATTTTTTCTATTTCATTTTTTAATTTTTTTATATCTTCATCTATTTTATTTAGCTCTTTCTCTACTTTGTTTTTTTGTTTTAAAGTTTGTTCTTGCTCTTTTCCGCCTTGGTTCTTCTTAATTTTTTCATTTATATTTTCTTGTTCTTGTGTTTGTTTTTCCAAATTATCTTTTTGCCACTGCAGCTGTTGGCTTAATGAATCTTTTTCTACGGTTAGTTTGTTTGTAATTTTTAGAATTTCTTCTTTTTTATTTTGCCACTCTCTTAGATTTTTCTTGATCGTTTCTTGCTTTTCCGCTATATGACTAAAAGAGGATTGGTTTTTGTTGGTAACCAATTGAGATATTTGTTTAATAGTTTTCTCTATTGTTTGTATCAATGTGTTTCTTTTTTGCTGATCGTGTTCTTGTTTTAGCTTTTTTAGCTTTTCGTTTATATGTTCCACCTTTTGTTTTATCTGTTTTGTTGCAGGGGTTTGTTCTTGAGGTTCGGTTAAAGTTAATAGATCATTGTTTAATTTATCAATACTTTTATCTATTTCCTCTTTTTCTTCTTCAGCGTTTTTTAATTTATCCTTTTTTTCTTTTATATTGGAGTTTAGCGCTGATATTTCTTGTTCAGTCTGTTTTATTTGTTTTTTAAGCTCGCTTTCTTTGGAGTAAAGCCAAGAAAGATTAAATTTTCCTTTAGAATCCAAGTTAACTTCAATCTCCGCGTCTATGGTAGCCAGTTTTTTAACAACCGCTTCCCTTTGTTCTTGTCCTTTTTTAAGGTCTTGATTTTTAAGCACGATTTCTTGGGAGGCACTGTTGTCATACTCCATTTTATTAAGGTCTTGGTTGAGTTTATTGATTTTTTCTACCAGATTTCCCTTTTTTTTATCTAAATTTAGGTATTTTTGATTATATTTTTGAAATTCATTATTAAGTTGATGCCAGCGGGTTTGATAATAAATATCTTGTTTTTCTTGCAATTCTTTTTTTATTTCTTTTTTTTGTTTAAGTTTATTGACTTGTTTAGTTAATGATTTTAGTCTGGGTTCTATTTCCTTAAGCAACATCTGAGCTTGGTTTAAATTTTCTTGGCTAGTGATTAATTTGTTCAAAGATCTTTCTCGTTTGATTTGATATTGCTTAACTCCAGTAGCTTCATCAAAAAAGTTTTTTTTCTCAGACGGAGTGGTTTTTAAAAATTCTTCCACCATCCCTTGGCCAATGACACTATAGGTTTTTTGTCCAAAATTAGCTTTAGCTAAAAGTATTTGTATGTCACTCAATTTGGTTTTGTTGTTGTTTATCAAATATTCGTTTTCTCCATTCCTATATAAACGTCTGCTTATAATTAATTCAGAGTAATCAATAGGTATTTGTTTATCTTCATTGTTTAGATAAAGAGAAACCTCAGCTATGCCCAGCCTGCCTTTTTTTGAAGAGCCGGAAAAAATAACATCTTCGTTGTTTTTGGCTCTTAAAGTTTTCATGCTTTGCTCACCCAGTGTCCATCTTATTGCGTCAGCAATATTTGATTTTCCTGAGCCGTTAGGCCCGACTATAGCGGCAACTCCCTTTTTGTCAGAATCTGCTCCCTTGGGAAAATATAAAACATTTTTATTGGCAAAAGATTTAAACCCCTGAATTTCAAGTTTTTCTAAAAACATGGTTAAAAGATTAAAAGTTCATTTTATACGCCTTATTATATAAAAAAATATGCTATTTAGTTGCTTGATAGCACATTTTTAAACAGTGGAACAGTTAAAGTGTTCTTGATTTTTATTATACATTATTTATAATAAATTTAAAAATAAATTTCATTGCCACATTATTGCATTGTCTTCTCTTTGTATCAAATGAATATAAATGGAATAATTTAGTAATGGGACGATAAATATTTTATGATAATTTCATTTAGTGGAGTGCCGGGAGCGGGCAAGAGTACTATAGCTAAAATGTTAGCCCAAAAATTGGGGTGGCCTCGTTATTATATGGGTAATCTTAGAAGACAAAAGGCGAAAGAAAGGGGTATGACATTAGAAGAGTATAATAAATTAGGAGAAACTGATCCTTCTACTGATTTAGAAGTGGATAGATATCAAGAAAAACTTGGAAAGGAAAAAGACGATTTTATTATAGAAGGAAGAACATCTTGGTATTTTATACCCCATTCCTTAAAAATATATTTGGATGTGGATTTAAATAAGGGATCAGAACGGATTTACTGGCAGTTAAAAGATAAAAATAATAAAAACAAAGGAGAAAAGCTAAAAACTCTGGAGCAAGCAAAAGAAACTACAATAAAAAGAATAGAAAGCGACAATAAAAGATACAATAAATATTTTGGTATAGATGTCTATAATAAAAACAATTATAATATAGTTATAGATACAACTGATCTTGATACAGATCAAGTTTTCAAGAAGATTTGGGAAAAAATTGATTTAAAATAAACGGTTGACCTAAGGCCGTATTTATTATAAAATTATTAAGCTTATATTTTAAAAACTAATCTTTAAAGATAGTTATTTAAATATTTGTTTGTTACCGGGTATATTATGTGTGATATATAGGGACAAACAATAAATTTAAATTTCCTTTTGGAGGTTTAAAAGATAATTCATAAAAATTTGTAAGATATGACTGAAGACAAAATAAACCAACAACCAGAACAAAAAAAGGTTAATATGGTTGATTTAAAAACCGGAATGACGGTTAGGATCTACCAAAAAATAAAAGAACTTAATATGAAAAAGGAGGAAAGAGAAAGAATTCAATATTTTGAAGGAATTGTTATTGGTAGAAAACATAATAAAGAAACAGGTGGCACTGTAACGGTTAGGCGTGTTTCCGGAGGAGTGGGAGTGGAAAAGATTTTCCCTATCAATTTACCCACTATTAATAAAGTGGAAATATTGAAACAAGCAAAAGTCAGACGCGCTAAATTATACTTCTTAAAACAAGGATATAAGAAAAAATTAAAAGAAACTTATTATAAACAATAAGAAATATCCAGGCGTGGGCGAGTGGTGGAATTGGTAGACACACAAGCTTGAGGGGCTTGGGGGAGAAGCTCCCGTGGAGGTTCAAGTCCTCTCTCGCCCACCATTCAATTATTGATAATAAATCAAGTTTTTTTGAGTCAAATTCGTAATTAAACCGGACGCGTGGCTCAGTTGGTTAGAGTGCTTGGTTTACACCCAAGAGGTCCTAGGTTCAAATCCTAGCGCGTCCACCAGTTGAAAACTTTTTAATTATTATAATGTTTGATTTAGAATGTAAAGCTATAGAAGAGCATGCAACTTACAGCCCAGAACAAACCCAAAAATTGGCTGCCAAATTCACCTCTTCTTTAAAGCTGGGAGATGTGGTAGGCTTGGTAGGCCAGTTAGGAGCTGGCAAAACTCAATTCGTTAAAGGGATGGCTCAGTACTTTGGGTATACTGAGAACGTGAATAGCCCCACTTTTGTGTTGATGCAGATCTATTCCATAGAAGGTAAAGATCAGTCCATAAAACAGCTTTGTCACGTTGATGCTTACAGAATTGTCTCATCCACTGATATTTTAAATATTGGCATAGAAGAATACTTAGGGAGACAAGATACCCTAGTAGTGGTAGAGTGGCCGGAAAAGATTGTTAATATAATGCCTCAAAACACTATTTATATAGAATTTTCTTTGGGTATGGAAAATGAAAATAAACGACTCATAACCATAAAAAAACCAGAAAAATAGCTTTCTCTGGTTTGCTTTTTATGTCTTCACATCTTTTTTGGTAGATGCAACAGATATGGTTTTTAATGATCGTTTTGTCAATATAGAAACCATCCTGTGATTCTTGCGACGCTTCGGCTGCTATTACGAAAAAGTTGGATTTTAGATCCTTTTGATGGAGACTTTCTTGCAACGTTTTTAATGCGTCGCTTCTAGCCAATTCCTGTAAGTAATTAGAAGTTCTTATCATGTTATATTTAGCACGTTCCAATAATTGGTTTGCAGTCTCTTCTCTTTCTAAAAATCTTTTTCTAAGTTCTTTCTGATTTTTTAAAGGTAAGATTGCCACTTTCCAGTATTTCTTGCAATTCCTCTTTTAGGAGCTGTTTGTTGTTTTTAGTAATATTTAGGTTTTTGGGCTTGGCTTGATTTGGCATTTTTTCTATAGACATATTCAAAGTTAATATTTTCGAGATACCAGAAAATAGAATAGTATTAAAATACCACTCACTATCATCACATCTGCAAGGTTTAAGACAGTTATATATTTTATGTGAATGTAATCTATAACACCTCCAGTCAAAAAACGATCATAAAGATTACTAGCCGCTCCCAGTATTAATATTAATAAAGCAAAAAAATAATGATAATATTTTTTTTGTGCTAACCATAATAAATAGTATAGCAGGCCAAGCAATATAATACTTATCCCTGCTTCCAACCATTTACCCTGTAAGGGTATAGAGAAAGCAACATTGGTATTAATATGAGACTCAAAGGTGAGAATGTTTTTTATTATCGGAACTGATTCCTGAAAGTATTTTTTAACAATGAGAAATTTAAAAAAGCGATCTAATGTAAAAAACAAAATTATTATTCCGCCACATACAATCTTTGTTTTGTTTATTTTGAGGCCGCCCATAAATTTTTAAAAAACTAGCTCTGATTTTGCAATTTGGTTTTGCATTCAATACAAGCACTAGCTGTGGGGCGTGCCAATAATCTTTTTTCTTTTATAGTTCCTCCGCAATATTTACAGGTTCCGTAAGTGTCTTTCTCTATTCTATTCAGGGCATTATTAATATCTCGCAATTTTTTTTCTAGCACTTGTTCTGTGGCCAAGTTAGTTGTATATTCGCTTATTTCTTGAGCATTCTCATCTGGCTTATCTCCAAACTCCGGAAATTTAACCTTATATTCATCAGGATTATCTTCTTCTCTTTGACTTATGTCAGCTAAATCTTCTTCTAGTTGGCTTTTTCTTTTTAAGAGATCTTTTTTGATTTGCTCTACTGATTCAGGATTTAGCTTTTCAGTTGTGTTTTTTTCAGTGTTTGTCATAAAAATATGGACTAAAATTAAATAAAACCAAAATATTTTTGGTGATTAAAGTAGTAATTTCAATTATAGGCAATAAAAATTATTTTGGCAAGCTGACGTTTTAGAAACATCTTTATTCATAAAAAATAGTACTTACTATAGTACTTACTATAGTATGCACTAAATTAAGCAGAGCTTAATTGTTGAAAGTTGAAAGTTGAACGTTGAAAGAATAATTTGCCTTCAGCAAATTGTTGAACGTTGAACGCCTAATGCCGAAAGCATTCTTACAGCTTACAGCTTTTGGCAATTTGCTGAAAGCAAATTTTCTAGCCTCTGCTTAATTTAAGGATGCTTGCTTAATTCAATAAACCATGTTATTGTTATAAAAATGTTTTAAAAATAAGATAATTTAAATATAATATATGCCTAAAAGAACTTATCAGCCCAAAATTAGGCGAGGAAAGAGAAAACACGGTTTTTTGAAGCGAATGCGAAGCAAAGCTGGTAGACTTGTGCTTAAAAACAGAAGGCAAAAACAAAGAAAAAGGCTTTCCATATAGTTCAATCGCAAATATAAAGCTTTTTAAAAACGTAATATTACGTTTTTTATTTTTTGTCATAGCAACATGATAATTTTATGGCCCGCGCAATATAGAAATGTCATACAATAAAATCCAAATGACAAAGTCCTAATGTCAAATATCAAAGCTTAAAACTTAAAGCTAAAAACTAAAAACTACAACTTAAAATTAAAAATTAAAAACTACAACTTAAAACTTCTTACTTTTTACTTCTTACCTCTTACTTTTTAACAATGTTTTAATTCAGTTTTGAATTTTGAGTTTTGGTTTTGCGTTTTGCGTTTTGAGCTTTGAATTTCAACTATATTTCATTTATCATTAGGATTTTGGATTTCATTTGTCATTAGGATTTGGTCATTGGTCATTTATTTTAATAAAGTCCTAATGTCAAATGTTGTAACCTTGTAAATTATAAATTATAAATTAATGGTAATCAGAGAATAAATCCAAAAATTAATTAAAATTCATCGGTATGAAATTTCTAAATTGCCTTGACAACGTTTTTTATTTTTTAGTTAATTGGTATATAATGGATTATGAGTGATAGGTCAGTTATTGTTTTTAAATATGTTAAATAAAAAAAATAGGTTAACCAAAAAAAAAGAGATAGATTTGGTTTTTAACAAGGGTAAGAGTGGTTACAATAAGTATTTCGGAATAAAGATTGTGGAAAACAGATTAGGGTTTAGCAGGGTGGCTATAATTATTGGTTTAAGAGTAAGCAGAAAAGCTGTAACAAGAAATAAGGTCAAGAGAATAATAACCCACATATTAAAACAAGAATTTCCTGACTTAAAATCCACTTATGATATAGTAGTTGTGGTGTTGCCTCCGACTGTCAATCTTAGTTTTCAAGAATTAAAATATTCCATCCATTCCAACTTTTCTAAATTAGGGGTTTTTGAATTTTGATATATGATTAAATTTAAATATTACCCTAGATATATGGTTGTGGAAGTATTGCGTTTATATCAAAAGACGTTTTCCTTTGATTATGGTATTTTTAAGTACCTTTTTCCTTACGGACATTGCCGTTTTCATCCTACTTGTTCACAATATGCTATTCAGGCCATTACTAAATACGGAATTATTAAAGGAGGCATAAAGGCTTGTTGGCGAGTTTTGAGATGCAATCCGTTCAATAAAGGCGGTTTTGATCCTCTTAAATAATTAAATGATTTAATTCAATTATTATGGTTAATTTTTTTACAATTATTTTTTATCAACCCATATTAAATTTATTGATTTTTCTTTATAATGTTGTTCCAGGATCTGATTTAGCTATTGCCATAATTCTTCTTACGATTATTATTAAGTTAATTTTATATCCTTTATCTAAGCAGTCTATAAAAGGTCAAAAATCATTACAAGAAATCCAGCCCAAAATGGAAGAAGTAAAGAAAAAATATGCTAATGACAGAGAAAAAATGGGAAAGGAAATGATGCAACTTTATAAAGATCACAAAGTAAATCCATTGTCTTCATGCTTTCCTCTTTTGTTGCAATTGCCTTTTTTAATAGCTGTTTTTCATGTGTTCAGAAACGGATTTAACTCTAAAGTATTAGATCTGATATATCCTTTTATCTCTACTCCGGAAACGGTTACTAGTATTATTGAATTGTCTCAGCCAAATTGGTATTTGGCTCTTTTAGCTGGAGCCGCTCAATTTTGGCAGGCTAAGATGATGATGGTTAAAAAACCTGAAGTTCAGAGTAAGGGTTCCAAAGATGAAGGCATGGCTGCTATCATGAATAAACAGATGGTTTATTTTATGCCCTTAATAACTGTTTTTATTGGTTTAACCCTACCCGGTGGTGTAACTTTGTATCTTTTTGTGGTTACTATTTTAACAGCTTTACAACAAAAAATAATGTTTAAAAGCAGTGATAGTAATTCCGGAGATAACAACAATCATAAAAATATTTCTTCTAAAGAAGGTTCAGTAGAAGGGGAGATAGTAAAATAGATGTGAAAAAGTTATGATAATGTCCTAGTACGGTGAAGTAGAAATGTCCTACCTAATGTGATAAGGTATTTAGTTATTTACTAAATATTTAAATCACTATGGATAATTACATCACTATGTCACAAAAAGAAATCAACAAATATGATATTATTAAAAAATTAATAAATAAAGAGTTGAATGGTACAGAGGTTTCTAAAATTCTAAATCTATCCACTCGTCAAATCAGACGGTTAAAAAGAAAAGTACAAGACCAGGGAGCTAAAGGATTAGTCCATGGTAGTCGAGGGAGGTCTAGTAATAGAGCTACGCCAGAAAAAGAAAAAGACAAAATAATCAAACTATTACATAAACACTATCATGATTTCGGACCGTTGCTTGCTTCAGAAAAACTAGAGAGAATACACAGCATAAAAAAAGACAAAACAACTATTAGGGCTATTATGATCAGTGAGGGTCTCTGGAAGCCAAAACGAAAGAAAAAAGAAACTCATAGATCATGGCGACAAAGAAAAGCAAGTAGCGGTGAGTTGTTGCAATATGATGGTTCATATGAATACTGGTTTGAAAATAGAGGTAAAAAATGTTGTCTACTATCCTGTGTAGACGATGCTACGGGCAAAGTATATGCCAAGTTCGATGAACATGAAGGCGTAGAGCCGACATTTAACTTCTGGCGTGATTATATCACAGAGAACGGCAAGCCATATGCTATATATGTTGATAGATTCAGTACATATTCAATGAATCACAAGCTAGCCAGTGAAAACGAAGATACTCTAACTCAGTTCCAAAGAGCAATGGAAACAGATTTAAATGTAGAAATAATTCATGCTAAAAGCCCAGAGGCCAAAGGAAGAGTGGAGGTATTATTTAAAACATTACAAGACAGATTAATTAAGGAACTTAGACTACAAAATATATCAACACCAGACAAAGCAAATGAATTTCTGAAAAATATATACCTAGAAGAGTTTAATCAAATGTTTAATGTCGAACCCAGAACAAATGCAAATTTACATAAAAAATTAATCAAACAAGAATTAGACAAATTAGATTCAATATTTTCTAGACAATATCAACGAGTAGTTAGGAATGATTTTACTATCCATCACAAAAAAGAACGGTACCAGTTATTAAAAGAACAGTCAGTAACGATATGCAAAAAAGATAAAATAACCGTGGAAGAGCGGATGGATAACACTATTCAGTTTCGTCTCAGGGGAAAGTATTTAAACTATTCAGTATTACCAGAAAATCAACAAAAAGTATCTCAAGAGAAAATATGGGTATTACCGAAAACAACTGCACATACACCGCCATCTAATCACCCATGGCGATAAGCAGCTAAATTAGAATATCTTAAAAAATTAACAAAAATGTCCAGGTAGGACATTTCTAAATCACCCAAAGTAGGACATTTCTACTTCACCTTTACAGAGATAGTAAAATAGATTGACAAATAAAAATAGACATGCTATCACAGTACTTAGAATTAGTAAATAATAGGATTCTTAAATTCCAAAAAATAAAAATAAAAATAAAAAAGCGTTACTTATTTTTGACAAAAATTTGAAAAAAGGAAGCGCTGCATTCATTAAAATGAACATTTTAAAATGTGATTGGAATAGCTTATTTTGGGTTCTGGCAAGTAGAATAATAGCTTTTGTGGTTTTGTTTATATTTGTTTTTGATATGTTATTTTTCCCCATACCTTCCATAGCTGGGGCTCAATCAAGCATACAATCAAATATTGCCCTAAAAGCCCGTATTGTTGAAAAAACTGAAAAACAAGACAGGGAAGTTGCGCAAACAAAGTACTTGCCTTTAAATAAAGATATAAAAACTCAAAAAGCCATTAGAATCTCTTTAACTGCTTATACCTCTAGTATAGAAGAGTGCCAAGGAGATCCATGTATCACCGCTAATGGTTTTAATTTATGTAGACAGGACCAAGAAGACACTATCGCCACCAATAGATTGCCACTGGGAACCAAAGTGAAAATCCCGGAATTATATGAGGATAAGGTGTTTGTGGTTAGAGATAGAATGAATAAGCGTTACTACAATAGGGCCGATATTTGGATGCAAGAAAAAGAAAAGGCTATACAATTTGGAATTAAAAGAAATGTAAAGCTGATAATAGTTGAATAAGTTGATTTATATTATATAAAAAGTAAAACAGATCTTAAGGTCTGTTTTTTTGTCCTTTTTTATTAACAAATTATAAAAAGTTGATAAAATTGTAAAATGGTTTACAATAAGTAAATAGACAATCGGCCTAGTAGCCAAGTGGTAAGGCAGGGGTCTGCAAAACCCTTATGCGTGGGTTCGATTCCCACCTAGGCCTCCTTATTGAAAAATTGTAAGAGTTTATTGTTTTAGTATAAAAAATTATTTAAGTCTAGGCATACCTGGACTTAAATAGAGAATTTTAAGTTAAAGCTTTAATTTTTATAATTAAAGATGATTAAGAGTGAATATTTATGTTTTGATTTTAACTTAGTCTAGGTAAAAGTGGACTAAAGTTAGGAGCCGTAAAAAAGAAAAATTATTTATAATATACTTAAGTCCACATTTATGTGGACTTAAATTGTGGAAAACTTGTGATTTATGTGAATAAAAATACTAGTTAAGTCCACGCATATCTGGACTTAAGTTGTGGATAAAATTGTGGATAAAAATATTTTTATTGTAAAATTGCCTAATATTAGATAAATTGTTTTAATAGTTTTGCACAATAAAAAAGGGGTTGACTTGATTGTAAAGATGTGGTATCATAATAATAGAAGTTTCAAAATTTGTTCTTTTCATCCTAAGTTTTAAAAGGAAGTTTTCTAATTTTTATTAGAGATCCTCCCTTGCTTTCTACTAATTTTCTACTAATCTTTTAGATTAGTAAATTAAATAAAAAAATAAAAATAAAAATAAAAAAGAGCTGGGTAAAAAAGCTCAGTGCAGATTGGTAGAAAGCCAATTTTGAACAAAGGTATCCGGAGCTCAAAAAACGGATATCTTAGTTCAATAAAAGAGGGTAAAACCTAAAAATTATAAAAAAGTCCGGGTAAAGCCACAAAAATCAAAAAAAAAGCGGCTACCCGGGTTTTTTATTGGTTTTAAGATTGACAAGTTTTAATATTTGTGCTATATTAAAATATCAATTGAAAATGAAATTATTTCATTATTTAATTGTTCAGAATGGTTCTTTGATAAAACAAAATTGGTGGAAAATTCAGTTTTGCCACTTCTTCTATAAAGAGTGCAGAGGATATTTCTAGTAGAAGTATCTTGCGCTCTCTTTATATAAGATAGAGATGGTGAAATCAGCGGCCAAAGAACTGCTGGTATTCCACGCTCTTGAGACTATGCTTTGGGATAAATCCAAGTCTCTTGGGCAAAAAACAAGGAGGGAAAAATGAGAATAAAATATTTTATTTTAGTTGCAATGGTAATGTTTATTGCCTCAGGATGCGCGACTAATGCGCGTCTGTGGCAGTTAGACAACGGAGCTACATTCAGTTCCAATGGGTTCATAGGACCTAAGGAAATGAGTGAGGCACAGATAAACATGGCTATTGCTGAGCAGATCAGCAATAATAGCCAAGTAGCTGAATTTGCCGGTGAACATACCGGAGTGATAATAAATTTAGAAACTGAGAAGAGTTTCTATTTTTATCATCCGAACCGGAGCGAGATGATAAAGATACAACCCAAAGGTTGTAGATTTATAAAAAGCCCTGATATTCCTGATCGCATCTTCGGTAAGTTTAGCAACGAAGAAGGAATAGAGGAGTTCAAAATCTACAAAAAAAGCAAAGTCTATGATAGTATTAAAATCGACTTTGGTTGTAGAGTAAAAAATTAGAACTATCAATTACCATTTAGAACTTTAAGAGCTGACTTAAGTCAGCTCTTTTTTTATTTATGGGGGATAGCTTTGTCCCCCTCCGTTTGTGGTGCTATGATGCAGAGCTCCAAGCACGAAAGAGGTTATGGCATAAGCCATCATTATTATTACTAAACCTATTATTGCGTGTTTAATTTGGCTTTTTGCTTTATTTAGTTCTTCTTCATTGCCTCCAGCTGTCATCCATCTATAACCGGCAATTAAAATTAAAATTATGAAAATAATACCCAGTAAAGACAGAATCGCCCCTATTGCGGTAGCTATTATCCCACCAACAGTGGTATCATTGAAGCCGGATTTGGTTTTAAAACTTTCGGTTTGGTTATTAAGCTCGGTAGTGTTAATAAGATTGGCTTGGGCACAAGAAAGAAATCCGCCTGAAGCAAGAACGATTGCAGTTATAAGAAAAAATTTTTTAAGAAAATTCATATTAATTTTTGCTAAAATATTAACTTCCTAAAATCAGGTTTTCTAAAATAAAAGTCCATATAGCGTAAGAGCCGACTACTATGATAAGACCGATTATAGCATGCCTGATTATACTTAGACCTTCTTTTGCCCTTTCTTCATTGCCTGAAGCTGTCATATATTTAGTTCCTCCTGTAATAGTTAAGATAATAAATATAATTCCAAGTAAGCTTAAAAATCCCTTGACAGCAGTACCTAAAATTTCTGAAACAGTGGTTTGGTCATTTTTCTTATAACCTCCTTCTGAGCCAGAACCGACATTTTCCAATCTTGTCGAGGCAGAGGGCATACTTTCCGAGGCAGGGGACTCATCGTTGCTCCCCCTGGCTGTATTAATAAACAAAAAAGATGGAGCAATTAAAACCCCTACTAAAGATACTAAAACAAGAAAATGTTTCAAGTGTTGTTTCTTTTCAAGAATAGACATGTGGTTTAATATTTTTATTTTAAAGTGTTCTCTCCTAGTTGTTCTATGACTAACACGCTAATAGCATAGGCGGCAACTACTATAATAAGGCCGATGGTGGCTTCAGTTAATATTTTTTTGGCTTCGTCTACTTTTTCTTCATTGCCTCTGGCTATCATCCATAAAAATCCGCCATAGATCATGAGTATAAGGAAAATAACACCTAAAAAAGATAAAGCGGCTTGAATAGCAGTTTGTATAATTGGATTAGGGGATGTTTTGGAAGTATCATAACCAGCCTTTTTGGCAGCGCTATCAAGAGGGTCATTGTTACTTCCATCACTTATTTGAAAGGCATTTTGGAGACTATCTCCCCCATTATCTCCCCCATTATCTGCATTAACAGAATTCAAAGGAAAAATTAAAGATATTGCTATAATAGTAATAAGAATCGGGAATAAAAAAATTTTTTTTGGGAGTTGGTGCTTTGAAAACATATATTTAATATTAAATAAAATTCTTTCCTATAAAAGCTGTTATAGCATAGGCGGCAACTACTATAACAAGGCCGACAATGGCACCAGTTAATATTTCTTTGGCTTTGCCTATTTTTTCTTGATTTCCAGCAGCTGTCATCCATAAAAATCCACCATAGATCGTGAGCAACAGAAAAATAACTCCTATAAAAGATAAAATTGCGCCAATTATAGAACCTATTGCTCCTGGAAGTTTTCCTGGGCTGAATATTTCCATCTCTTCATGACCAGTACTTTTTGCAGTAGATTTTATTCCGCTGTCTTTTGTAAAATCAAAACTTTGAGCAAAAAGAGGCATTACCAATAAAATACCTGTTAGTGTTGAGAAACACATTAAGCGAAGTTTTGCCTTTAAAAACATAGGATTATCTGTCTTTTAAAATATTAGTCAAACAACAACTTTAGGTAAGTGCGCCTCCGATAAAGGAAGTAATAGCATAGGCAGCTAAAACTATAATAAGGCCGATGATGGCTGATATTATTAAATTTTTAGCTTTACTGATTTGGGTCTCATTGCCGGCAGCTGTCATCCAGGTGATACCTCCGTAAATTATTAATACAAAAAATAATATTCCGATAAAAGATAAGGCTGCACCCACTACGGTTCCTATTATATCAGGCACCTCCTGGTTTTTAAAGTGAGCAAGATCTCCGAAAGCTTTTTGGGCTGCCTTGTCCAAGCCGTGATTTTCGTTTCCACCGTCTTTAGCACTTTCTTGAGCTTTTGATATTAAAGGAGAAAAGCTAAAAATTACCGCAAATAAAGGTAGGAGCGATTTTATTTTTTTAACAAAATAATCCGTGTTCATACTATGTTTTTATCAGCTCTTTTCACTGCCGGAACAGGTAAAATTTATCTGCTCAGGCAGTGAAGCCTTGTTTTCCCCCAAGGCTTCACCAATTTTACTAACAGTAATTAGACTAGAGGTGATAGCATTCATTAGGTGGTGGTAGCATTCATTAATTGACTGAGCACGAATTTGGCTATACCCCAGGCCGCTAAAATGATAACCAAGCCAACGACTCCGGCTATAATAATTTGTTTAGCTTCTCCAACTTTCTCGTCATTGCCGGCTGCTGTCATCCATTTAAACCCTCCGATTAAAATGATAACAACCGCTAAGATAGCCAAAAAACCTAAGGCAATATTGATAATACTGGCGATAATATCTCTGGGATCCCTTTCACCCAATTCGGTTGCTTCTCCATAGGGCATACCGACATCATTCTCGTTTAGGGCCAGTGCCTCCGGAGTTTGTCCTGTCGGTATAGTGGCTAATACCGGAGTGATAATCAGCAAAGCCATTGCTAAGCCTATTAGTTTTTTTACCATTTTTTCTTTCATAATGTTTTTAAATTTACCCCTTAGCCGAGTATTTTACTCGAGAGAGATTAATTTTTATTATAATTTATTATATTAAAGAAAATAACTTTTATATATTTTAACATATTATATCATCTATCACAATATCACACAATTTGATAAAATATTTACATATTCTTAATTTGCGTTAAATATTTTATTTGATATGAAAAGTCGGATAAACAATTTTTTTTCTACATTCTTTATTCTTTTTTGGATATTTCTTTTTGTTTTATTGCTTTACAATTCTTTTAGTTATTTGGATCCGGATTTTGGTTGGCATTTACGTGCCGGTCAATATGCGATTAACAACCAAAAAGCTCCCATAGTCAATCAGTATAATTATACTTTAGCTGGAGAAGAATGGGTTAATCATGAGTGGCTTATAGATGCTTGGACTTATTTATTATATAACAATATCGGCTATATCGGAATTAATGTTTTTTTTGCTTTATTGGTGGTTGTGGTTTTATTCCTTGTTTATAATTTTACAAAGTGGTCAAACAACAATAATGAAGGTAGTGAAATACTTATGATGATATTAATGCTTTTGGGAGTGGTGGCTATGCTTCCGCATTTAGGGGTGAGAATGCAAGAAGTTACGCTTTTGGGTTTGTTTTTGTTATTGTTCTTGTTATATAAATTTGAACAAACAAAAAAATTAAAAATATTATTATGGCTTATCCCTTTGTTTTTCTTATGGGCAAATATTCATGCCGGTTTTTTGATCGGCTTGTTTTTAATGTTCTCTTATGGGGTGATTAAAGCAGTGGAATTACTATTATTTAATAAGGACAAGGATAAATGGCATTTTATTGATTTTAAAAATGTTTTGAAGGCTGAGATGATTATTAAGTATTTTATAGTAGCGTTTTTGGGATGGTTGGTGACTTTGTTTACCCCTTACGGGTGGAAGCTTTATGAGTTTTTAAGCGGATATACTAATTCTTTTTATTTAACCCATATCAATGAATGGTTGCCTCAATATTTTCTCCCCCTACGTTATGGACAGATTTTTTATTTAGCTGTGGTGGTTGCTATTTTATTTTTATTTTTTATTCACGCTTTGTCCACAAAGGAAAAAAAATATAAGATTAATTTATGGCAAATTTTTTTGGTGGTATTATTTACTGCTTTGGCTTACAAATCTAGGCGGCACTTTCCCTTGCTTTTTATCGTGTCTTTTCCTTTTGTAATTAATTTTTGTTTGGTTTTCTTTGATTTACGTACCAATGTTTTGAAAACACGGATATCTAAACCGCTAAAGATATTTTTATTAACGGTTATTATTTTATCTTCGGCTCAGGTGGTGTTGGCTACAAACTTTAGCACAAAACCTTTTTCAAATTATTGTTCTGAATATCCTTGCCAAGCTGTTTCTTTTCTAAAGCAAAAACGCGATCTTCACAACTTAAAAATGTTTAATTATTATGGATGGGGAGGTTATTTGATTTGGACATATCCCCAAGGACGTTTGTTTATTGACGGCAGGTTGCCTCAGTACCAAATAAATAATAGTACAATGCTTGAAGAATATTATAAGTTTTTTAAAGAAAATATGGCCAAAACAATGTTGGATAAATACGATGTGGATATAGTATTATTTAAAAAGAGTTCAAAAGATGTTAAATATGATTGGTTTGAAAGGTTTGTTTTTCTTATTAACAAAAGAGAAGTGGCTAATAAAAATAATAAATTATTGGATTTTTTGCGCGCTAACAATAAATGGGAGAATATTTTTGAAAATGAGCTTTCTTTGGTGTTTATCAAGAAGCAAGTAAAAACGATTGCCGACTACTAAAAAATCAATAAAGCGCCGTAGATCGTTTATTGTTTTATATTTATAATTTTATGTTTGTTGAATTTTGCATTCCAGTTTATAATGAAGAACAACTATTAAAAGATAATATTTTAAAACTTTTACGATTTTGTCAGGCGCAAAAATATATTTTTGATTGGCAGATAGTAATTATAGTTAATGGTTCTACTGACAATTCTTTGTCTATAGCTCGGTCCTTAGCTAACAGAGAGGACAAAAAAATTAAATATGTAAAGATAGAAAAACCTGGCAGAGGAAGAGCTATAAAAGAATATATTAAGCAAAGCCAAGCCGAGATTGTGGTTTATATGGATATTGATTTGGCTGTTTCGTTAAAGAACATTAAAGACGTTCTCACCCCCTTGCTTAGAAAAGAATATCATTTAGTGATCGGCTCCAGGCTTTTGCCAGGGTCTAGCATAAAAAGAAGCTTTCTAAGAGAGTTGAGTTCCAGAATATACAATGTTTTTGCCAGCCAGATATTAAAAGATGGAATTAAAGATCATCAGTGTGGTTTTAAAGCTGTAAGATTAAACGTTTTTAAAAATGTGGACAACCGTCTTTTAGACAATGATTGGTTTTTTGATACAGAATTAATAGCTGTTTTTGTTTTGCAAGGATATAGGGTTAAAGAAGTCCCGATTAATTGGAAGGAAAATCGGTATGATAAAAGAAAAAGTAAAGTTAATCTTTTTAATGACAGCATAAAGTTTATAATAAAATTATTGCAACTTAAAACCAGGATAAAAAAAGAAAAATTTTAAAAAAGGAAATTGTATTGACTGGCTGGCCAAGTCGTGATATTTTTAAGGTCGCTTTTAAAATGGGCAAGAAAGATCAGTATTGGTATGAAAATTAAAAAATTTTTAGTTAATTTCTTGATTTTTTTATTTAAGACTTTGGCAATAGTAAAAAATATATTTGTCGCTATTTTTTATATTGTCGGCAAGCCTTTTTATGTATTTTTCAGAATAATTTTTTATAAGTTTTTGGTTAAAATTTATTGCTCTTATATTTCAATTTTAAAGAAAATAGGTTGGTATAAGTTTAAAGGAAATTTTATTTCTTTTTTAATAAATTATAGAACAGTCCATTTTGTGGTTGTCGGATTAACTTTGGTAATGGTCCTTATGAATTTAATTACTGACACTCAAATGGTCAGTGCTTCTGAACAAGCTCAGAAAACAATGATGTCCAAATTAATATCTAGCGAATTTGGTGATAATGGCAGAGAAGAGGAGTTAACAGAGAAAACAGTGGTAGATAGTTCCCTTAATTATAATATTGATCAAAGATATTTGAATGATAGGGCTGTCTTGAAAAATCAAGGAGGTGTGGATATTGAAGCTGACCAACAATCCCAGGTTAACGAATTTGCCGGTCAAATGATTCCGGAACAAGGAGTAATAGCCAATTCTGAAATACCGCCTTCTGATTCTGATCGAGATTTTGAACAACAACAAACAGAAAGGGATGAAGTGATAATTTATACAGTAAAGTCTGGGGATACGATAAGCACCATTGCTTCAAATTTCGGAATCAGTGTTAATACGATTTTATGGGAGAATAATTTAAGCGCTTATGATTTAATTAGGCCAGGGGATGATCTTAGAATATTGCCTACTAGCGGTGTTATTCATAAAATTTCAAGTGGAGAAACTCTAAGCTATGTATCTAACAAATATGATATATCCGAAGATAAAATAGTTAAAGCTAACAATATAAAAGAAGCCGGTTCTTTGCAAATAGGACAAGAATTGATAATTCCAGGAGGAGAAAAGACCACCACCAAAGATAGTTCCGGGACAACTGCGAGTCAAGAAAAAAGTAATCGAGGTATTTCTGTTCTTTCTGATATAGTAAAATCGAATGATAAAAAGCAAGTTGCCAGCAACAAAATGGCTTGGCCCACTCAGGGGCATCGTATAACCCAATATTATTCTTGGCGCCATCATGGCTTGGATATAGCCAATAATGTAGGGACACCGATTTACAGTTCAGATGCCGGTACGGTTCAATATGTGGGATGGAGTAATGGATATGGAAATAATATTATAGTTAACCATGGTGGAGGTAAGCAAACAAGATACGCTCATTTGTCTAAATTTTATTGCAGTAAGGGAGATAGGGTTGCCAAAGGAGAAAACATCGGAGCTATGGGTAGTACTGGTTGGTCTACTGGACCCCATGTTCACTTTGAGGTTATAATAAATGGCAAAAGGTATAATCCTTTAAATTATATAAGATAGAAGCTTTGAAAATCTTTTTTAGAAAAAGGTTTTCGTGTCAACAGTTTTTTCAAAAACCTTTGATTGATTTGAATAAATATTATTTTGTTACCTTGTTGTTCTATTGCTCCATTGTTATTTTTTGGAAGCAAGCTAAGAATCCTTAGGATCAGAACAATGCGGTAATGCGGTAATAGAATTTTATGAAGATAATTATCGGAGCAATTGTTATCGTATCAGGCGTTTTTCTTGTTATTAAGTCTGAGGCTATGCTAAGAATTTTTGGTAGAATTTCCTTTTTTGAAAAACATTTGGGATCAGAAGGTGGCTCCAGATTAGGGTATAAAGTCATAGGCTTTTTAGGAATTGTAATTGGATTATTGGTTATGACCAATTCTCTCAGAGGGATTATCAGAGCTATTTTCTCTTCTGTGTTCGGATAGCCGTTTATATAGTAATAAGTGGTTTGTATTTAGAGAATATTTTAGTTAATGTAGTGTATGTAGTGGATAATGCAAGACAAGAGATTAATTTTTAAAATGGGCCGTTAGCTCAGTTGGCTAGAGCACCTGCTTTGCACGCAGGAGGTCAAGGGTTCGAGCCCCTTACGGTCCACCAATCGCAATTTTCGCCGTTTTGGGAAAGGATTGTCTCATGGTTTTGAGCTTTAAGCTTTGACATTTAAACTTTGAAATCCAAAATCCAAAATCCTAATGCCAAATGAAATCCAAAATCCAAATGTTGTCAAACTTAAAGGCTGAATTAACGCTTGAAATGCAACATACCTGTGGTATAAATAGTTTATTAACAATTAACCATATATCACGGGTATGTATAAACATATTAAACAAAATGATCGTGTTTGTATAGCTCTAATGTTAAGACAAGCACACACAAAAACACAAATAGGTAAAGAATTGGGTTTTGATAGAAGTACAATCTCAAGAGAGATAAAGAGAAATAGTAAAGGTAAAGATAGAATATATAAAGTTTCTTGGGCCAACAAACAAGCCAAAGATAGAAGGAAATTATCTAAAGTTAATTATCGAATAATTGATAACGATTTAAAACTTCAACTTTCGAAAGAAGAAATAATCTCATTGATTTATGAGTATCGAAAAGCGAGCAGGGGCTGGCTTCGTTTGTATCCAGGAGTTTTCGATGTCCTTTCAAGGCTTTCGAAAGAATATATATTGTCAACAGCAAGCCATACGCAAGGTTGTTTTACACAAATAGAATTGCAAGAGATGGATATTGAGCAATTTTTCTCTCACTTTATATACACTTCGGATATCGGATTCCGTAAAGAGTCTGTTGATTTTTATAAAAGCGCTCTAGAAATTGTCGGAAAAAAGCCAACAGATTGTTGGATGATTGGAGATAATTACGATGTGGATGTGCTCGTTCCGCAATCGTTAGGAATAAAAGCGGTTTGGTTAAAAAATCCCGCCACGAGCGATAGATACGCCGAATATATTAAGGGGCGAAAACCGCAAAATAGTATTGACCTTGAGAATATTAGAGAGCTACCGGATTTAATTGACTCCATAGTATAATTAATTTACCGACAATGGGAATATAAAATAAAATGATTGATTTCAAAAATATAAAAGCAATTGCGTTCGACTTCTGGGGAGTATTTGCCGAAATGAATCCACCCATGTACGAATATATGAAGCAACACAACATTTTACTGGAGAAATATTCGGAAAAAATTCACGAGCTTATTGTAGCGTATGACCTTAACAATCTTACCGAACAACAGTTCCTGAAAGAATGTTCGAAAATAATAGGACTTGAAATTCCATATCCATTATGCCGTTATATATATCATGAAGACGTTTTGAACGAAAATTTAATCGCCGTTGTTAAAAAATTAAAAGAAAGATTTAAGATTGCTCTATTGTCAAATAACAACAAAGAATATTGCGAGGAGTATTTGTTTCGGCCTGGGCTCGATAAGTTTTTTGATATTATGGTTATTTCATACCAAGTTGGCTATCGCAAGCCGGCTCCGGAAATTTATCAGATTTTAATCAAAAAGCTAAATCTAAGACCAGAAGAAATTTTATTCGTTGATGACGACCCAACGAAACTTCCAGCTGCGGAGGCACAAGGAATTAAAACGCTTGTTTACAAATGCGGAGAAACAGATAGAATATTGTTGAGTTTGTAACGGCGCGCCCGCGAAGCGGGTCGAAAGCGAGGGCGGGCAAAAATTCCTTCCCCTCAACCCCCTTCCTTTTTGTCCGCCCGAGCGTTCAGTTTCGGTTCTGCCGTCCCGCCAAAGGCAGGAGCAATCAGTCGGGATTTTGTTCAAAATGAGTTCTGACTTTTTCCAACAAACACCACCAATCGCAATTTTCGCCGTTTTGGGAAAGGATTGCCTCGTGGTTTTGCCGCTCGGCATTCGGTCTTTACGCCTTGCGCAAAGCCATAAAATCCAAATGTTGTCAAACTTAAAGCTTAAAATTAAAAGCTAAAAATTACAACTTAAATCTTAAAATTAAAAGTTCAAATACTTAATAAAATCCTAATGTCAAATGTCAAAGCTCAAATGTCAAATGAAGATCAAATGACTAAATGTCATATTTAATGTCAAAACTTAAAGCTAAAAACTAAAAACTACAACTCAAAACTTAAAATTTCTTACTTCTTACTTCTTACTTTTTATCTCTTATTTCTTAACAATGTTTTAATTCAGTTTTAAATTTTGACTTTTGGTTTTGCGTTTTGAACGGCGATTCCCTTTCCCCTTGAGTCCCTTTTCCTCGCCGCAGCCGCCTTCGCATTGCTCGCCCCGCCATTCGGCGGGGCTCGCTCTTTTTCAAAAAATTCCTTCAGGGATTTCTTAATCTATTTACTATTTCTTCATTTTTTAATATACTCTAAGAAATAGAGTAAATATTTATTAACTTTTATATGTGTATTAATATTCCGGGTAAAGTTATTTTAATAAAAGAGGAAAATGCCAAAATAAAACAAAGGGGGCATTTTCATTGGGTAGACATCTCTTCACTTAAAGATGAGGTTAAAAAAGGAGATTATTTGCTTACTTATCAAGAGGCAGCAATTAACAAAATCTCTCCAAAAAATGCCAAGGAGATTTTAAGACTAATGGACAGCACAAGTGATGCAGGGGTCAAATGCTCTAATTAATTGCTCAACTTGCTTTTTTATTTGCAGAGGTGGAACTCCTTCTCTTTTTTTAACCAATTCTTGAGTCTCTTTCTCTAAAGAAGCTAAGTTAATTTGGGTTGGGGGGATAATATTGTAATCAATTATTTTTCCTTGAGAATCAATCTTTATTTGGTGGAATAGAATACCTCTGGGAGCTTCCAAACATGCACTACCAGAAAGCTTTTTTGATGGAAGGTTTTCTTTTTCAATTCCTTTTGATTTTTTCAAATCTTTTTCTGATATTTCTTCAATCAAATTTATTGTTTCCTCGAGGAAATGCAAAATCTCAATTGCTTGGGCTAAATTATTGTTAAAAGGATTATTGAGGTCAGGTTGAAGTTCTTGGAAGGCCTTCTTAGCTTTTGGGTTAAGAACTTTAGAAAAATGGCTGAGTCGGGATAGGGCTCCAACTTTTATTATTTCTCCTTTTTTTAAAATTCCTAGTTTTGCGGAAGAATCTTTTCTTACAATTTCTTTAATTGATTTGGAAAAATTGCCAGGGTAAGAGGGGTAAAAACCTTGGACGGGAGTAATAGTTTCAAGCCGGCTATTAACCTTTAAGCTTGGAGTTTCAAGAGTTGAGAAAAGCTTTATTAAATCTTGGGCTTCATCAATAACTTCAAAAATTGAATTTCTAATTACTAAAAGCTCATCCATTTTTGGGGGAGTCCTAAATCCTCCTAATATTGTATTGGAGGGAAAAGCAGAAGATCCGCCAACAACTTCTAATATATTATCGGACACTTTTTTTAAGTTCAGCATTAAATGAAATTCAGCTGGATACTTTTTACAGAGTTCAACTGAGCCTTTAACGCCAGCATAATCTGGCAGAACTAAAAAGAAAAGATGTAAAAGGTGGCTTTTGAGAATTTGACTAGCCAGAAGAATTTTTCTTAAAATTGTTGTTTCTTGGGAAATTTTAACTCCTAAGGCGTCCTCCAGAGCAGACCAAGAACAAAGATTGTGAGCTACTGGACAAATCCCACAGATGCGAGAAGTATTAAAAGGAGCTTGTTGAAAATTCTGGCCCAAAACTAATCCCTCAACCAATCTTTCGCTTTCCTCGACTTCAAACTTAACCCTTTGTTCTTTAAAATTAATCTTTAAAACTCCGTGCCCTTCAATTTTAGCAGTGAAGTCAGGAAGAGTAATTTTTTTGATTTTTGAAACATTTTTTTCTTTCTTAATTTTTTCTAAAAGTTTTTTAACGAGTTCAATATCCGGCGGGCATCCAGGAATTTTTTCATCTACTCTAATAAATTTTTCTACTGGTTCTAAAAATTTTGCCTTTAACTGGTAATTTTTATCATAGATTTTTGCAGCAAGTTTTTTTCTTTTTCCTTTGGATAATTGGGCAAAAATATTTCCAGAAATTGCGCAAGCTCCTAAAGCGACAACAATTTTTGAAGTTTCTCTAATTTGCTTGAGTAAATTAATCTGCTCTTTGGTAGTAACTGCTCCTTCTATAAAAGCAATGTCAAAATTAGCGGGTTTTTTTTCTGAAAGCAATCGCCAATTAGTTATTTCAAAATCCTGAAAGAATTCGAGTAAAAGTTCGTCTAAGGAAAGAAGATGAAATTCACATCCCTCACATCCAGTAAGGTCAAAAATTGCGATTTTTGTCTTTGTCATATTATATTCATTTTATCATCTATGGAGATATTTTTCCAACTTTGCTATACTAAAAAAAGAAGTGAAATTTAATCGAAAATAAACTTATGAGAAAAGGCTATTTTTTAGTTTTTGTAACCGCCCTTATTTCCGGATTTGCTATTTTTATTAATAAATTTGGAGTAAGTGTAGTTAATCCTGATATTTACACTTTCTTGAGAGTCTTAACTGTTGCTATTTTCTTAACCGGCTTGCTTTTATTTTTGAAAGATTGGCAGACATTAAAGAATCTAACTGGAAAACAATGGCTCTTATTAATTACAATTGGTTTGGTTGGTGGAAGCATTCCTTTTTTACTCTTCTTCAAAGGGATTTCTATAACCAATGCTGCTCAAGGCTCCTTTATTCATAAAACAATGTTTATTTGGGTGGCAATTTTAGCAACTTTGTTTTTGAAGGAAAAAATTGAAAAAAAATTCTTGTTGGGCGGATTGTTCTTACTCTTGGGGAATCTAATCTTATTAGAAAAATTACCTCATTCATTTAATCAAGGAGATTTATTAGTTTTTTTAGCTAGTTTGCTTTGGGCTACAGAAAATACGATTTCAAAATATGTCTTAAGAGATTTGGGAGGCAGAATTGTTGCCTGGGCAAGGATGTTTTTCGGCGCTTTATTTATTTTGATATTCTTGTTGGCAACCAATCAATTTCCTTTAATTTCTGGTCTTACATTAGGACAGATTAATTGGGTTTTAATAACAGCAGTTATTCTATTTGGTTATGTAATGACCTGGTATAGTGGTTTGAAATTTATCCCGGTTTCTCAGGCAACAGCAATTTTACTCCTTGGTTCCCCGATAACCACTTTATTGTCATTTATTCAGACGGGGCAAGTAAGTTTTCAAGAAATTTTTTCCGGCTTCTTCATTATTTTAGGAATACTTCTAGTTTTTGGATTAAAAGAAGTGTGGCGTTTATTCAAGGAATTTAAAAAACTATTTTATGTCTGGACTTAAGTTGGCAGCTCTTTGTGGATTTTATCCCCACAAACTTGGTTTTTGCGGACTTCAAGAAAACTCAGCGAAGAAAAACCTTTTGAGTTATCTTTCTGGAGAAAAAATCCCTGAGCAAAAAATCAGAAAAATTTTAGAAACTTTTAAAGGAGCTTTTTCTTATTATAAATTAATTGCTAAAAGTAATGGAATTGAAGACCCTTTTGATGAAAAAGTAGTTAAGGCTTACTGGTTTGGCAATCAACTTTTAGAAAAGGTTCCGGTTGATTCCCTAAAAGAGATGATTATCAAAGAGTTCGTCGGACCTGGTTTTCTTTCAAAAAAAATGGCTGAGAAAAAAGCCAGAGAAATCTCTTTTACCTCAAAAGCCCATCACAGTTTCCATGTTCTAGTTATAGGTTCGGTGAGTGGTCGGATAATGCTTGAGGGTAAGTTGTTAGATCTTTGTCGGATTGCTTGGGGAAAGGTAATAGGATACAAAAAGGGGGAAACAGAAAATGCAAATAAGATAATTATTGAATATCACCCCCTCCAAAAGAAAAGAGGGAAATATTCTTTAGGAGGACCAATCCATAAAATTGTGTTTTGGGAGAAAAAATTTATACCAGAGATTAAAATCGGAGATAAAGTGGCGATTCATTGGAATCATATTGTGCAAATTCTTGATGCAAAAGATTTAATCAATCTCAAAAAATACACTCAAATTACAATAGATTCTCTAAATAGTTAGAAGGAATTTTTTGAAAAAGAGTGAGCCCAGCCGAATGGCGGGGCGAGCAATGCGGAGGCGGCTGCGGCGAGGAAAAGGGGTTCAAGGGGAAAGGGAATCGCCGTTCAAAACGCAAAACTCAAAGTTAAAAACGCAAAACCAAAAATTAAATGAAATCCAAAATCCAAAAAATATGATTGAAACGCAAAACTCAAAGTTAAAAACGCAAAACCAAAAGTCAAAACTTAAAACCAAAAATTAAATGAAATCCAAAATCCAAATGCCAAATGAAATCCAAATGACAAAGCTCAAATACTTAATAAAATCCAAATGACATACAATAAAATCCTAATGACAAAATCCTAATGTCAAATGAAGGTCAAATGACTAAATGACAAATGACAAAGCTTAAAACTTAAAGCTCAAAATTTAAAACCAAAAATTAAATGAAATCCAAAATCCAAATGCCAAATGAAATATAGTTGAAACTCAAAGCTTAAAATTAAAAGCTCAAAATTTAAAACTGAATTAAAATATCGTTCAGAAATTTTAAGATTTAAGTGTTACAATTGAAACTAAATAGATATATTGAACGCAAAAAAATTAATAATTTTGTATCATCAACCATACATATATAAAATAATTAGAAAAAATAGGCCCAGGTGGCGGAATTGGTATACGCGCATGGTTTAGGACCATGTGCCTTTATAGGCTTGGGAGTTCAAATCTCCCCTCGCCCACCAAAATAATTAAGCGAAGTTTATTAAATCAGAGCTTTGCTTAATTGCTGAAGATTAAAGTTGAAAGCTAAAAGAATACCTAAATTATGCAGACACAAAAACAATTAGTTACAATCAAAGAAGCAAGTCGGTGGGCTACTGATCATCTTAACAGAGACGTGAGTGAGTCCAATATTTCGTACTTGATTCAATATGGAAATGTCAGAAAGTATAATAGTGACAGTTCAACCTTAGTAAATCTTGACGATTTGCAAAAATACTACCAACCCTATCATAGCAAAAGAGAAATAAGTTGGAAAAAACGCCTTGGAGATGATTTGAATTGGGCTTTATCCTTTGATCATCTTCGAGAAAAAGATACAACAAAACATGTTCATCGCCTTCATCCATACAAAGGGAAATTCATTCCTCAGCTTGTTCAATATTTTATTGATGATCACACTGATAATTTTAAAAAAAATACATATTTCAAACAAGGAGATATTATCCTTGATCCATTCTCTGGTTCTGGGACCACTTTAGTTCAAGCAAGTGAAATGGGTATTCATTCAATTGGAATTGATATTTCACAATTCAATTGTATGATTACTGATGCTAAGCTACACAAATATGATTTTGACTCATTAAATCAAGAGATAAAGTGTGTCAAAAAAGCGCTTGCAGATTTTGAATATGATAGCAATGTTTCTACTTTTGAATCAGAGCTTCTGCAAAAAATGAATAAGTTTAATTATGAGTATTTTCCAAGCCCAGATTTTAAGTATCAAATACAACAAGGAAAGATTGATGAAAATAGTTATTCCAAAAATAAAGAAAAAGAATTTTTAAAAATTTATAATAGTTTGGTAAAAAAATATGAGATTGAGCTGAATCATAGAGTCAGCGAGTCGTTCCTAGATGAGTGGTATATAAAAAATGTTAGAAAAGAAATTAATTTTACATTTGATTTAATAAAACAAATTAAAGATATCAAGAATAAAAAAGTTCTTGCTGTAATTTTAAGTCGAACTATTAGATCTTGTCGGGCCACTACCCATTCTGATCTTGCAACTCTAAAAGAACCCCAACTTACCACTTATTATTGTTTTAAGCATAAGAAAATTTGTAAGCCACTTTTTTCTATCAAATACTGGTTTGAAAGATACGCAAATGATACGCTAAAACGTCTTAGAGATTTCGAGCGTTTAAGAACACAAGCGCATTTTTCTGTTTTGTCAACAGATTCTCGCGCAGTAGATATTTTTACAGAAATAAAGAAACGAAATAAAAAATTGTATGAACAATTAAAGAAGCAGAAAATCCGCGGCATCTTCACTTCGCCTCCGTATGTAGGACAAATTGATTATCACGAACAACATGCTTACGCCTATGATCTTTTCGGTTTTGATCGTCAAGATAATTTAGAGATTGGCCCTTTGTATAAAGGACAAGGCAAAGAGGCTCGCAATTCGTATGTTAAGGGAGTTTCAGATGTTTTACTCAATTGCAAAAAATATTTAACGGATAATTTTGATATATTTCTTGTTGCAAATGATAAATACAATCTTTATCCGATTATAGCAGAGCGATCGGGTATGCAGATTGTTAATAAATTTAAACGGCCAGTTCTAAATAGAACCGAACGAGATAGGTTGCCCTATTCGGAAATAATTTTTCACATAAAAAATACAAAATAATATGGCACTATCAAAACAGCAGAGTAAAGAAATAAAGGAGTATCTCGTTGGAAAAATACGGTGGAAGTTAGATAATTATAATCCTGAAACAAACGCAATGCCTTTCCATTATCGCTTGCTTGGGAAAGATCGCATAGCTTTGTTTTCTTTTATTCATTCTGTGAATACTACACTTGGGACTTCAATTTTTGAACAAGTTGGTGCAATGATAGCAAAGCCACATACAAAAAGAACAATCGGACAATATAAAGAGTTTGAGGGATTTGTTAGTAGCGAGGTAGTACTTACGATAGACACAATCATGCGGGAATTGCGCGCGGCTTCTCGTAAGCCAAATAAGCCAAAAGAAACAGAGGAAGTACTTGCTGCGGTTAAAAAAGGAAATCAAGGAAAGAAAATGAAAAAGCGAGTGGATTTATTTGTGAAGATGAAAGACAACACTGAATACTATTTTGAATTGAAATCTGCCAAGCCGAATATCAATGAATTTACTGGAATTAAAAAACAAATGCTTGATTGGATAGCTATGCGCGGAAGCCAAAAACCAAACGCAAAAGTAAAAACTATTGTCGCTATTCCATACAATCCATATGAACCCCAGCCATACGAACGATGGACACTTCAAGGACTTTTTGATTTGAACGAGGAGGTATTAGTAGGTAAAGAATTTTGGGATTTGTTGGGTGGAAAAGATACTTATGAGGATTTATTAAAGGTGTTTGAGCAAGCAGGATTAGAGCTTTATGACGAAATTGACCGAAAAAAAAAATTTGAATAACGGAAATTAGTATTTTGTTATGTATTTTTTATATGCTCTCACAAATAATTCAATTCGTCTTGATCTAAAATGAAAGTAGGGACTTTCCGACTTTTTAAGAATCTGTTAAAAATATATAGTAGAGATATAATAATACAATTAAAAAGGGGGAACCAAACTATTATACTTTATTATTGAGATTATGTTTGGATAATCCACGCAAATTTATTGAATATTTATCTAACAAAGGAATCCCATCAGATATAATTAGGTATAATTGCAAGCCATTAGACCTGTTGTTTAATAACAAAAATATTGTAAAATAATGATATAAAAAGTGTTTTTAAAAGTTAATTTTTAATTATTATGATGAATATTAATAAAATATTAAAGAATAAACGTTTAACATTAGCCTTAACCGGGCTTACTCCACAAGAATTTTTAAATCTGTTATCACCCTTTGCTCAAACTTGGCAAGATTTAAAGCAAGAAGATTATCAAAAAAATAGAAAACAGAGGAAACGTAAACTAAGTGGAGGCAGAAAGGGCTCTTTAAGAGAGATGGAAGACAAATTATTGTTTATTCTATTCTATTATAAATGTTATCCAACTTATGGAGTGCTAAGTTTTCTCTATGGTTTTGATAGAGCGAACGGGTTTAGAAGACAAGAGCAAATAACCAAAGTATTGGAAAAAACTCCCCGCAGAAAGCTGTTTTACCTGAAAGGAAATTAGAGAAAGCTGAAGAATTCTTTGAGACGTTCCCCGAGATCAGAGAGGTATTTATAACTGAAAGACAGACTCAGAGACTCAGAGACTCAAGGACTCAAAACAACAAAGAGATAAATACTCTGGTAAAAAGAAACGACATACTGCAAAGAATATTGTCATATCAAACAAGAAAAAACAAATATTGTTTTTGAGTAAGACCGAAGGAGAAAGACAACATAGTTTTTCAATGTTAAAAGAACACGCTCCGCCTCTGGAAAATACCAATCACGATTGAGCAGCTTTAGACTTGGGTTTTAAGGGATATCGCGCTCAGTTTCCTAACCACAAAATATCAATACCAGAGAGAAAACCTAGAACCAAGGAACTTTGCAAGACTAAAACAGAGCAAAACAAGAGAAAATCAAGAACCAGAGTTTTGGTGGAACACGCTACCCCCGCTGTAAAAAGATTCAGAATCACAACAGATGTATTTCGTAACAAAGTGAATGGCTCAGATGACAAAGCAATGTCCATTTCCTGCAGACTTTGGAATTACCATCTCTTAATGAGTTAAAAATTCCAAAATCTACAGGATAATTATGGAGTATAAAATATTATTAAGCAACTGGTCTAATATAAAATTGTTTCCTAACTTTAGAAAACTAATTGAGAAGGTACTAAAATAAAGGATATAATATTTAGTTTAGATGCCTGAAAATTGATTCTCACAAAATTAGAAATTTTGCTCGGCACTTCCATGTTCATCTAATAGCCATTTTACGGAAAATCTGCGGATTTTCTCAAATTCGCTTTCAGCAAACTTCGTAAAACGGCATATGTTACACGAAGTTGTCAGCCCTTGCACAACCAATAATTTTATAAATATTTATTATTCAATACTGAATATGACTAACTGTACTTGATGAGTACATAGGTAACACTTTAATAGAATTATTGAACTTAATCAGCGCTTTGTAGTTCAATGTCTGATGAGGTCTTCTAAAATTGTATTCAATCAACCATTTAGTTGTATAATTAAATAATATTTATGCTTATGTATGCTTATGTTACAGTTTTACAATACCCTAACCCGAAAAAAGGACTTTTTCCAACCCATCAACAAAAATATTATTAAAATATATTCATGTGGGCCTACTGTTTACAATTATGCTCATATTGGAAATCTAAGTGCGTATTTATTCGCGGATTTGTTAAAGAGATACTTAAGATATTCAGGCTATAAATTAATTGACGTAATGAATTTAACGGATGTTGATGATAAAACCATAAAAGCTTCCCAAGAAAATAATCAACCACTGAGACAATATACATCGTTTTTTAGTAATGCATTATTGGAGGATTTTGAAAAATTGAATATTATACGGCCTAAAGTTTTATGCAGAGCGACAGAGCACATTAGCGAAATGATTGAATTGATTCAAAAATTAATTAATAATGGGTATGCTTACAAGGCCGATGGCGGGTCTGTTTATTATAAAATATCTAGATTTAAAGATTACGGAAAATTTGCTCGACTCAAAAAAGATCAATTAAAAAATGATGTGAGTGGTAGAATTAATAACGATGAATATAAAAAAGAAGAGGCTACTGATTTTGTCTTGTGGAAAAAGTGGAGTAATAAAGACGGAGAAGTTTATTGGGATTCCCCGTTTGGCAAAGGACGGCCTGGTTGGCATATAGAATGTTCGGCAATGAGCATGAAATACTTAGATGAAACTTTCGATATTCACACCGGAGCGGTTGATTTGATATTTCCTCATCATCAGAATGAAATCGCTCAAAGCGAGGCCGCGACAGGGAAACAATTCGTTCGTTTTTGGTTGCATAGAGGATTCCTAAAAATTAACAGTGAGAAAATGTCAAAAAGCTTGGGAAATATATATACCCTGAAAGATATTCAAAAAGAGATTTCTAACCCGTTGGCCTTTAGATATCTAGTTTTAACAAGCCACTATCGACGCGGTTTAAATTGTACATTTAAATCCCTTAAAATGGCCTCTAACTCGTTGAATAGGTTACAGCATTTTATTAAGAGGATATCTGAGATAAATAGTGAAATCGGCAATGTTAATAGCAAGGAGGATATTAACAAAATCAAAGTATATGTAGAAAATTCTAAAAAAAATTTCAGAAATGCCATGAACGATGATTTGAATACGCCAAAGGCCATGGCGGATCTTTTTGATTTTTTGAAAAAAATAAATAGACTAGTCGATGAGAATAAAGTTGGTATTAAGGGGGCAAAAATGATTTTAAATTTTTTGCAAGAAATTAATCAAGTTTGGGGATTTGTAAAATTCAGCGTGGAAAAAATTGACAAAGATTTTAAAAATAAGATAGAGGATCTAATTAAAAAACGCAATGAGTATCGGCTCAAAAATGACTGGGCGAATGCCGATAGAATTAGAGAAAAATTAATAGAAATGAATGTAGTTATTAGAGATAACAATGGTTCAACTAAATGGGAGATTAAAAAATAAAAACATATGATTAAATACTGTATTCCAACAAGTTTTGATGATCAGTTAATGGATAAAATTGTTGAGCTCAATAATAAATCAAATAATAAAATTTACGAACTTTATGGTTCAACAAAAGAAAGTCTTACGGGTAGCGGCAGATCGTCTAAAATTTTACAAGATGTTAGTATGGAAGGATTGAAAAAACATATAAAGAAATGTCATCAGAATGATAATTAAATTTAATTTTCTATTAAATGGTGCCTGCATGGGCGGAGAGGAGTTTAATAAGACTTATTTAAAAACAATTATTAATTTCGTCAAATTTTTCGATGATTTGCGGATCGATACTATAACAATAAGCAACCCCTATATAATCTTTGTCTTAAAAAATAAATTCCCCAAAATAAACATATGTCTCTCAATTATAGCAGGAGCGGGGAATATGCAGGAAATAAAAGTCTATGAAAAAATGGGTGTGGATTGGGTAGTCCTTGACGCCAATATTTGAGATGTTAAACTATTGAAAGCAATAAGAAAGCAAACAGATATTAAATTAGAGGTCTTGGCGAATAACCCCTGTTTGTTCAAATGTCCATTTCGAAGGTATCACCCGAAAATAGATTCTCACATCTCAATTAAAGAAAAAGAAATTCCGATATTTCCGTCTGTTATTTGTAAAAATATCAAATTAAATAATTTTGAGGAAATTATAAAAAGTCCATGGATTAGACCGTCCGACGTAAGCCATTATTTGGGGTTGGGGGTTGAATACGTGAAATTGGGTGGACGGGGTAAAAATACCGAATGGATCGTTAATATGGTTGATCATTATATTAATGAAAGAGACGGTGCAACTTTTCACCAGTTTGTAGAAAAAAATAGTTGGGATTTTTTTCGATGAAAAAATGAAGAAGTTAGAAGTGTCTATTCCGTCTTTCCCAAAAAATTGCATTGAATTTTTTGAGAAAAAGAATTTTGATTGCGGTGTCCAATGTGAAAAATGTGGTTATTGCAGGAAGATGTCGCAGCAGTATGTTAAAGTCAACGATCAAAAAATTAAGGAAAAAATATTCAAGAAATATCAATTCTGTTATAAAAAAGGTTTCAAACCCTATTTAATATGAATTTTAAAGAGGCGATAATATTTTTAGATAATATATGCAAGTTTGAATCCAGAATCTAACGCAACACTTTTAGCGTAAAGCGCTAATAAATGTTAAGTTAGATTCATATGAAAAATTACAAAAGATTAAATGATTTAGAGCGAGAGCATATAAGCCGGATGCTCTCGCAAAAATGTTCTTTTCGCAATATAGCCAAAGCGATTGGCAGGAACGTAAGTACTATCAGCCGAGAAGTCAGGGCGGGTGGTTGCAACCAATATACCTATTGGGCCATCAAGGCGCAGAATCGAGCTAGAAGGAATTCAACCAAAAAAAAGTTGGTAAGCGTAAGCTGAATAATAATCCAAAATTGTGGGCATATATCGTAAGGAAACTAAGAAAGAAATGGGCAGATTGCAGAAGAATTAAAAAAGGATTATCCTTTAGATATGACTATGCGCATTTCGCCTGAGGCGATATAT
>JAGXOH010000030.1 GCA_023659985.1 Candidatus Falkowbacteria bacterium LH_S3
GGATTTCATTTAATTTTTGGTTTTGCGTTTTGAACTTTGAGTTTTGCGTTTCAACCATATTTAATGTCAAAGCCCAAATACTTACTAAAATCCTAATGTCAAAATCCAAAATGTAACCCTAATTGCTGCAATTGTAACAAATAACCGAAATGTTATTAATGTTATTTCTTGATTTTCTAATAAAAAATGGTTATACTTATTCTAAATTTGCCTTTAGCAAATTGTTGGAAGTTGAAAGTTGAAAGCAGTAAAAGTTAAGCAAAGCTTAATTGTTGAAGGTTGAAAGCATTATATATAATTTATAACAAATAATAAAAGTATGAATATAATAAAATCAACTGAAATTGAATTTAACAGCAAGGAAATGTATGATTATATGGATGTGACAGACAAAGTCTCCCAAGCAATAAAGGAAGCCGGTGTTGGAAACGGTATAGTAAACATCCAAACCTTTCATACTACCACTGCCATTATATTAAATGAAAAAGAAACTGGATTAGTTGAAGATATTAAAAAAAATCTTGATCAACTGGCCCCCTCTAATATCTATTATCAACACGATGATTTTGATATAAGAACTGAAAATATGTGTAATGATGAATGCAGAAACGGACACAGTCATTGCAAAGCTATCCACCTCCCGGCTAATCATACTTTAAATATATTAAGAGGAAGCCTACAGCTAGGAACTTGGCAAAGATTGCTATTCTTTGAACTAGATCAAGCAAGAGTTAGAAAATTACAAATATTGGTTATTGGAAGCAAACAATAAAAACCGTATATCCGGGAAGTCTTGCTTATCTTACCTTGACGGATAAGAGAATAACATGTAATATTACATGTAATATTGTAAGTAAGAAAACTGCCCTCCTTCAAGAGGCGGTTTTTAATTAAAATTAAAAATTGATATGATAAAAAGATTAATAAACTACATAAAAGCATCTACCGAAGAGCTGAAAAAGGTTACTTGGCCCACAAAAAAAGAAATTTATCAATATAGTATGTTAGTTATTGCCATTAGTTTGGCTTTGGCAGCTTTTTTGGGAAGTTTAGATAAAATATTCGGCTGGATATTTACATTAATCATATAATTATTTTAATTTATGTCTAAACAAAATTTAAATAAGGGTAGACGTTGGTATGTATTGCACACTTATTCAGGATATGAAGAAAACGTCTCTGCAAACCTAAAGCAAAGGATAGAGTCCATGGATATGGAAGATAAAATTTTTAATGTTTTAGTGCCAATAGAGAAGAAAATCAAAATTAAAAACGGAAAAAGAAGGGTTGTTGAAGAAAAAATTTTCCCCGGATATGTAATGGTTGAAATGATCGTTACTGATGAATCCTGGTATGTAGTTAGAAATACACCCAATGTTACCGGCTTTATCGGAACAGGAACCGCTCCAGCTCCGGTAAGCGAAGAGGAAATCAAATCTTTACAAAAAAGAATGGGAGTGGAAGAACCCAAATATAAAATTGATCTTTCCATTAACTCTCAAGTAAAGATAACAGACGGTCCGTTTAAAAACCTGGAAGGAAAAATTGCTGATATTGATGAAGATAAAGGCAAGGTTAAAGTTGTGATTTCTATGTTTGGAAGAGAAACTCCTGTGGAACTTGATTTTCTGCAAATAAAGAAACTATAAACAATATAATCTGTAATTCGTAATTTATATATTTTATGTCGAAAAAAGTAACACAAATAATAAAATTGCACATTGCTGGCGGGCAAGCTAATCCTGCGCCGCCGATAGGTCCTATATTGGGACAACTTGGCTTAAATATCCAAGATTTTTGCACTAAATTCAATGAAGACTCTAAAGACAGAATGGGAGAAACGGTTCCGGTGGAACTTACTGTTTATGATGATCAAAGTTTTGATTTTAAATTAAAAAGCGCTCCTACCTCCCAACTAATCAAAAAATACGCCAATATCAAAAAAGGAGCTGACAAATCTTTGGTAAATAAAGTAGGAAGTATAACCAAGGATCAAGTTAAAGAAATAACTGAAATCAAAATCCAAGATCTAAACACTAATGATATTGAGCAAGCCATGAAATCTATAAAAGGGACTGCTAAACAAATGGGAGTGGAAATTAAATAAATATTACAAATAAATTAATGTGGGAGGCTACTTAAACCGCTTGGACCACTAATCAAAATTATATGACAGACAAAAAACAAAAGAAAAAACAAACAAAACAAGAAAATGTTAGGGGGCAACACCAAGATGAAGAACAAGCCCAAGAGTTGATTTATGAAAAAGGTAAAAATTATTCCACAAAACAAGCTATAGAATTAACTAAAAAAAATTCAAAAACCAAATTTGAATCCTCCATAGAAGTTCACTTTAAATTAGGAATAGACCCAAAAAAAGGAGAACAACAAATAAGATCAGCTGTTAATCTACCTCATGGAACCGGTAGAACTGTAAAAGTAGCCGCATTTGTAGAGCCTGACAAAGAAAAAGAAGTCAAAGATGCCGGCGCTGATATTGTCGGAGGTGAAGAATTAATCAGAAAAATAAAAACAAACAAGGAAACAGATTTTGATGTAGCTGTAGCTCAAACTTCAATGATGAAAAAATTAACCGAAATCGCTAAAATTTTAGGGACTAGAGGCTTAATGCCTACTCCTAAAAATAAAACTGTTACTGATAATCCGGCTAACGCTGCAGCTGAATTAAAAAAAGGAAAAATTAGTTTTAAAAATGACAACACCGCTAATATTCATGTCATCATAGGAAAAACATCATTTGACGACAACAAGTTAAAAGAAAATTTTGACACTCTTTTGGAAGCGATAAAAAAAAATAAACCTGCCGGATCCAAGGGGCAATATATAAAAAACATCAGCATTTGCTCAACAATGGGACCTGGTATCAAAGTAGCACTTAAGTAAAAAACTCTAAAAACAATAAAATTTAAAAAAGGAATATGGAAAAACTTCAAAATCCAAAAACTGAACGATTAAATTGGGATGAAACTTTTATGAATTTAGCATTACTGGTAGCCAAAAGAACAGCATGTAAATTCGTAGAAACCGGAGTTGTTTTTGTAGATCAAAACAAAAGAATAATCTCTTTAGGCTATAATGGTCCTACTGAAGGTGATTATCACTGTATTGATGTTGGGTGTGCCAAAATTGACGGCCACCCCAAAACCGGAGAATTAAAAAGGTGTCGAGGGGCTCATGCTGAAATTAACGGCATCATCAATACTCAAGATACCCGGAGACTCAGAAGCGCTACTTTATACACAGTAACCTTTCCTTGTTACGACTGTATGAAATCCTTAAATAATGCCGGAATTAAAGAAATAATTTACTTTGAAGAATATGAAAGAATTAAATCCAGAGGGAAAGAGACTGAAAAAGAGGATGAAGCCAAAGAGTTGGCTAATAGAAAAGACATTAAACTGAGAAAATTTGAAGGAGATATATATTTAAAATAAAAATTTTTGTAACTAATAATTGTAATTGACAGATATAACTAACTCGCACACTAATTTATTAATTATAAATAACTATTATATGATCATCGGAATTCAAAAATTACTCCAAATGGTTAAAAAGGATAATTTAGTAAAAAACTTAGCAGATCGGGAGTTTAACAACCCAGAGGGAGCAGGTTTTGATATTAGGTTGGGAGAAGTTTATTCAATAAAAGGAGACGGATTTTTAGGAGTGGAAGAAAGGGATACTCCTAATACCGAGTTAGTAGCAGCCAATGATCCAAAAAAAAATCCGAATGAAAACTATTTTATATTTGAACCAGATAAATACTACTTAATCAAAACCATAGAAAGGCTAAATCTCCCCACTCACCTCTCAGGTATTACTTTTCCCCGTACCACTCTTTTTCGATCCGGCTTAGGCTTATTTAACGGTATAGTTCAACCCGGTTATTCCGGAGAATTAACTTTTGGTATTAAAAATTTAGGAGAAAGCAATATTAAAGTTTTCTTCAAAGCCAGAGTGGCACACATCACCTTTCATGAAGTAGCTGGTGAAGGCAATCAATACCAAGGCCAATGGCAAGGAGGTCGTGTGAGTACAGATAGCGCAGAAAAACAAATTTAAAACTTATTAACTACTACCCCTAAAAATATAAATCAACAAATTGTAATTGGAAAAATTAATTTTCAATTTCCAATTTCCAATATTATGCATCCAGAATACCAATACCTAAATCTATTAAAGGATATTTTAGATAACGGCACTGACAAAAAACTATTTCTTACTCCTGAAGTCCAACAACAATACGAGGAGCAAGGAGAGAAACCTCCATATATACGCTCTTCAATCGGAAGGCAAATGAGGTTTGATATGTCCCAGGGCTTCCCCTTATTGACCACTAAAAAAACATTTTTGCGCGGTATCACAGTGGAGCTTATGTGGTTTTTAAAAGGAGATTCCAATATTAAGTACTTAGTAGATAACAATGTTCATATATGGGATGAGTGGGCTTGGAAAAGATATCATAAACATTGCTTGAAAAATGATCCGGAAAAAGATATGACCCAAGAAGAATTCATTCAAAAAATAAAAGAAAGCCAAGCCAATAGTGAATTTGTAAAAGAATGGGGAGAGTTATTGACTATTTATGGAAAAATGTGGAGACGATGGCCAGCTGAAAACGGTAGAGAAATAGATCAACTCCAATGGGCTATTAACGGTCTTAAGAAAAGACCCTATAGAAAATCTTATGTAGTGTCAACCTGGAATCCTGAATATATTTATGAAATGGCTACTCCTGATAAACAAAGAGAAATCCCGCCTTTCTGCCACACTATGTTTCATTTAGTAGTAACTGAGGGAGATAAATTAAATCTTATTTTATATCAAAGAAGCGGAGATATGTTTTTAGGAGTCCCTTTTAATATTGCCTCCTACTCCTTGCTCTTACTAATAATAGCTCAAGTTACTGATTTAAAACCTGGGCATTTTATTCACAATATAGGAGATGCCCATATTTATTCCAATCATTTTGAACAGGTTAAAGAACAAATCCAAAGAGAGCCCAAACCTTTCCCTATTATGAAAATAAATCCAAAGATTAAAGATATTGATAAATTTAGTTATGAAGATTTTACATTGGAAAATTACGATTACCATCCGCAGTTAAAAGCGCCCATTTTTAATGCAGGTGGTTTTTAAAAAAGCCGGCAACTAAAAAATAAAGTAAACCAATTACCAATTTTTAGTGAATGAAATAAAATTAAACAACATATGCCAGCTACTACATCTATTGTTGCCATTATCGGTAAAAACCGAGAAATCGGTAAAAACAACAAACTTATCTGGAATATTCCAGAAGATATGAAGAGATTTAAAAATTTAACTCAAAACCATACCGTTATCATGGGTAGAAAAACTTATGAATCTATTGGTCAAAAACTGGAAAGCAGAAACAATATTGTTATTTCAGAAAATAAAGACTACCAAGCAAAAGGGTGTAGGGTGGTTTATTCAATTAAAGAAGCAATTGAATATGCTCAAGAAATGGAAAAAGAAGAAATCTTTATTATTGGAGGCGCTCAAATCTACAAACAAACCCTCCCCTATGCCAACAAATTATATCTAACTATAGTGGATCAAGAAGCTGACGCAGATACTTTTTTTCCAGATTATTCACAATTTGAAAATATCGTTAAGAAAGAAGAGAAAGAAACAGGAGACGGGTTAAGATTTGAGTTTTTAGAGCTGACAAAAGAATAATTTCCATCTTTTTCTTGTTTACCTTTTAATAAAAAGAATAATTTTTATATGCGACATAAAAAAATAATAGCTGTTGTTGGTATGGCTGGCGCAGGAAAATCAGCTGTCTCCAGATATATATTAAAAAAATACGGATGGTCCAAAGTATATTTCGGAGAAGCCACATCCCGCAGACTAAAAAAAGAACAACTAGAGGTAAATTATGAAAATGAAAAGTATGTCAGGGAAAAGATTAGAGAAGAAATGGGGATGGGTGCCTATGCCAAATTAGCTCTGCCCAAAATTAAAAATCTTTTAAAAGATAAGGATAATCTTATTTTGGAGAGTTTATATAGTTGGGAAGAATATAAGATTATCAAGGATGAATACAAGAATAATTTTAAAATTTTAGCCATATATTCCAGCCCAAACACCAGATTTTCCAGACTAAAAAATAGACAAAGAGAGCGCCCTATAAAAAATTATGAACAATTCAAGGTTAGAGACAAAACTGAAATAGAAGGTGCAGACAAAGGAGGCCCGATCGCGGTAGCTGATTGGACTATTGTTAACGAATACAGTTCAAAATATCTTTACCAAAAAATAGATAATTTCTTAAACAAACTAAACAATGCTTAGAAAATTTGCCAAAGGCAAATTCAATGAACTTTGTTTAATTTACTTTCAACCTTCAACTTTCAACTTTCAACAATTTGCCAAAGGCAAATTCAATGAGCTTTGCTTAATTTTCTTAGGATTGCTACTTAAGTTACTGAATTATTTATAGATTAAAAAACTTAGAACAGTTAAATATTAACATTATATTGGACAATAAATATTAATCACCTAATTGCTCTGTATAATTAATTTATATATTTATGCCATATGACGTAATCATTGGTCTGGAAATACATGCAGAATTGAAAACCAAATCCAAAATGTTCTGTCGGTGTAACAATAATTCCGAGGCTAAAGAATCCAATACCAATGTATGCCCTATTTGTTTAGGACATCCAGGCACTCTCCCCTATCCAAACAAACAAGCCATAGAATGGACCATTCTTATTGGTAAAGCTTTAAATTGTCATATCAATAGCAGAACCAAGTTTGATAGAAAAAACTATTTTTATCCGGATTTAGCCAAAGGATATCAAATATCCCAATATGATCTCCCTATAGCTTATGATGGTTATCTGGTAATTGATGATATCAATATCAATATCATTAGAATACACTTAGAGGAAGACACTGGTAAAACCACTCATCCTACAAATGCCAATTATTCTTTAGTGGATTATAATCGAGCCGGCACTCCTTTAATAGAAATGGTTACCTATCCTGTTATACCAGATGCAGAAACAGCTAAAAAATTCTGCCAGACTTATCAAAGAATATTAAGGTATTTAAATATCAGCGACGCTGATATGGAAAAAGGACAAATGAGATGTGAGGCCAATATTAGCATTCAAGAAAAAGGCAAATGGAAGCTTAATGACCAAGGAGAGATTGAGCCCATAAGAAGATATAAATTAAACCCTAAAACAGAACTTAAAAATATTAATTCTTTTAAGGCAGTTGAAAAAGCTATTAAATATGAAACCGACCACCAAATAAAAGCATTAGAGCAAGGAGAGCAATTAACCCAGCAAACCAAAGGATGGAATGAAGACAAAGGACAAACCATACTTCAACGCGATAAAGAAACATCAGCTGACTACAGATATTTCCCTGAACCTGACATCCCGGCAATCTCCATAGATGGACAATGGGTGAAACAAATCCAAAGCGCCCTTATTGAATTACCACATAGCAAGAAAAAAAGATTTATAGATCAATATAATCTCACTTCTGAAGCGGCTGAAGCTTTAACATCAGATAAAAATTTAGCCGATTACACCGAACAAGTAATCTCTGAATTACGGGCTTGGATAGAAGCTAACGGAGATGACTGGGAAAGGCAAAAGAAAAAATTGGCTAAATCAGCCACCAATTGGATGGTCGGAGAGTTATTTAAACATCTAAGAGAAAACAATCAAACCATTAATGACATTTATATAACACCTGAAAACTTTGCTCAATTGATCTCCTTGGTTTATCAAGAAAAAATCAACTCCAGCGCTGGACAAAAAATATTGGAATATATGTACAAAAAAGGAGGAGATCCGACGGAAATTATGAAAAACTTGGAATTAGAACAAGTAGATGACACTGAAAAACTAAAAAAGACTATTCAAGAGATAATAGATAAACACCCAGAGCAAGTAGATCAATATAGACAAGGAAAAGCCAAGGTGTTACAATTCTTTGTAGGTCAAACCATGGCAGCTACAGGTGGCAAAGCCAATCCTAAAAAAGTACAAAAAATATTGCAAGAACTATTAACTAATTTTAACAAATCATAGCCGACTTTTTTTGGGTATGATTTGCTATATAAGCTTATGAGTATTGAAAACTCCCCTAAAAATCCCAATGAAGGACATTTTAATATGACACCCGAAGATGAAGAAAGAAAAAATGATGACGGAGAAAACAGAATTGATGATAAAGAAATAGAAAAGGCAAATGAAAAATTAGAAATGAAACAGCAAAAACAGATAGAGGAAGAAAAGGAATCAAACAATGAATTTTTAGAGTCTCATCCAGGATTATCTGAATTAGCTGAATCATATGAAGAAAAAATAGGGAATGCTTTTACCGAACAAAAACAGGAAATCATTAAAAATCTAAGAGAATTCGCGGAAGGAAAAACAGGAGTAAATATGGAAAATCCTAAAGAAAAACAAATGTTAGAAGACACTCTAAAAGAAAAATTGAAAGACGAAGTCAAACAAAGGTTTAATCCAGCGACATAAAACAACAATGAAAAAATATAAAAAATATGATTGAAACGCAAAACTCAAAGTTCAAAACGCAAAACCAAAATTTAAATGAAATCCAAATGACAAAATCCTAATGCCAAATACTTAATAAAATCCAAAATCCTAATGTCAAATGAAATCCAAAATCCAAATGACAAATGAAATATAGTTGAAACTCAAAGCTCAAAACGCAAAACGCAAAACCAAAACTCAAAATTCAAAACCAAAATTTAAATGAAATCCAAAATCCAAA
>JAGXOH010000031.1 GCA_023659985.1 Candidatus Falkowbacteria bacterium LH_S3
CAAAATCAATCAAAGGTCGAAAAATAGGTGCACCGATTTCATATGACATTCAACCATTAGGGATTGAGTTTGTTCGTCAACAAATTCTATATTTGATAGATTTATACGGTGACCATCAAAATCCGTTATTCTTATATATGGATGTTTTGAAATAGTTTTAGAAAGAAGCTTACCTTTTGGCAGTCTCTTTCCTCCTTTAACAGTTGCGAAATTCCCAAGCTTCACCTCTCGCCACCCATTTTGTTGTTTTACTGTTTTATTCATAATGATTTCTTGTTAACTTTTTTCTTCACCTTTGCTTCCACCGCCTTCATACTCTCCAAATACGCTTTTTCCGCCTTACTCGTCGTTTCTGTTTGGTACTTTTTATACTCTGCTTCGGCTTTTTTAATTGCGGTGTCATGACTGATAGATCCGGCATTATCCAAAACCTTGCCGTCAAATGCTTGGATCAGTCGGTCCAGTTGAGCTATCCAGTCTTGCATATACATGGGCTCTTGATTCATTGCCTTTACCTCCGCCAAGTCAAAGTAGGCAGACACAATATTATTGAGCTTTTTTAGCTCGGTTTCTTGGAGATAATTTTTGGCGATAGTAATATCTTTTTTGGTTACTTCACCACCGAAAAAAGTAAATATCCCCATAAACGGTTGACCGGCATCCGCTCTTTTGGCGATTATTTCAGCGGCAGTGTGTCCATAAGCGGCATAGTGAAGCTTGTTTTGTACGATTTTGAAAAAATTGACCGACTCGTTGCTTTTGGGGTGATAGTCAACACTCGTTGCATAAAGATCCAAAACCTGCCGATACAGTACTTTTTCACTACTGCGAATATCCCGAATGCGATCAAGCAACTCTTTCCAATAATTGCCTCCACCAAGATTTTTGAGTCGCTCATCGTCCATAGTAAAGCCTTTGATGAGATACTCTTTCAGTCTCGCGGTTGCCCATTGGCGGAATTGAGTACCTCGCAAAGACTTCACCCTATATCCAACAGAAATAATCACATCGAGATTATAAAAATTAGTCGACTTGGTAGAAAAATCGGAAATTCCGATTTTTCTCATAGAATCTTCAGGAGAAAGCTCTTTTTCTTTGTAAATATTGATAATATGCTCATTTATAGTTGAGCGCCCCTTCGCAAATAATTCTGCCATCTGATCAATAGTCAGCCACACCGTTTCATCTGCAATCCGCACCTCAATTCTTGGGCGCCCTTTATCGCCCTTGTAAATAATAATTTGATTATTGTTTAAATTCTTATTTTTCATAACTAATCTAGCTTAAATTTTCAGAAATCCGTTTGTTGAGCTGTGCTTATTCTTTGATTTGCTCTGCAAGCTCTGCTTTGAGCGTTGTAAATCTTTCAGGAAAATCAAAATCATCTTCTTCCTCGGGAAGTCCCACATATCGGCCCGGAGAAAGCACAAAATCAAGCTCTTTGATTTTTTCAATTGAAGTTGAACTACAAAAAGCAGGGATGTCTTTATATTTTCCGTCCGCCTTTCGCCATTCTTGATACGTGCCGGCGACTTTGGCAATATCCTCATCAGAAAACTCCAAAGTGCGACGGTTGATCAGATGACCCAAGTTGCGAGCATCAATAAAAAGTATTTCACCGGCTCTGTTTCTATCACCGTTATACCCATGTCGTTTGTTAGAAAGAAACCATAAACAAGCGGGTATTTGTGTATTCAAAAAAAGTTTTCCCGGTAAATTTACAACACAATCCACCAATCCCGCCTCGATTAAGTTTTTGCGAATAACATCTTCGCCGCTCGTTTTAGAAGTGAGCGATCCTTTCGCAAGCACAAAGCCCGCCACGCCTTTTGGCGCAAGGTGATAAAGAAAGTGTTGTACCCAGGCAAAGTTGGCATTGCTTGTTGGTGGTTTGCCATATTTCCATCTGCCGTCATTTGTCAAAAGCTCACCGCTCCAATCGTCATCATTAAATGGAGGATTAGCAATGACAAAATCAGCTTTCAAATCAGGATGAGCATTTTTCAAAAATGAACCTTCGGGGTTCCATTTTACTTGCGAGCCATCAATTCCACGAATAGCGAGGTTCATTCGACACAAGCGATAAGTGGTTTGATTGCTTTCTTGTCCGTAAATGGAAATATCATCAAGTTTTCCTTGGTGTTCTTGCACAAACTTTTCACTCATTACAAACATTCCGCCGCTACCACAAGCTGGGTCAAAGACTCTGCCTTTGTACGGTTCAATCATTTCTACAAGTAATTTCACGATTGATTTTGGCGTGTAGAATTGTCCGCCTTTTTTACCTTCTGCCAAAGCAAACTTACCCAAAAAATATTCGTACACTTTACCGAGAATGTCTTTTGATTTTGCGGCTTCTCTTCCGAGAGCTACATTACCGATCAAATCAATCAATCCGCCAAGAGAGGATTTATCTAAGTTTGGTTTTGCAAAAACTTTCGGCAAAATTCCTTTGAGAGTTGGATTTTCTTTTTCAATCAATTCCATTGCGTCGTCGAGGTCTTTCCCAATGGTCGGAAGTTTGGAACGAGAATGCAAGTATTCCCACCGAGCATTTTTCGGCACCCAAAAAACATTTTCTGCTTTGTATTCATCTTGGTCTTCGGGGTCTGCTCCTTCAAATTTACCTTTGCCTTCTTTTAGTTTAGTGTGCAGTTCTTCAAAAGAATCAGAAATATATTTGAGAAATATCAAACCAAGTACTATGTGCTTGTATTCAGCAGCATCAATATTTTTACGAAGTTTATTTGCAGTTTTAAATAGTGATGCTTCAAATTTTTCAGTTTTTATAGTGTTATTTTTTTTCATAGTTATTTCATTAAATCATCAAACGACACGCCTAATGCGTCTACGATTTTTTTAATAGTATCAATGGTGGAAATTTGGAGTTGATCCTGCCTCAATTTTGGCAGTCATTTGGCAGTCATATGAAAAACCAAATTTGCCTTTTTTGATAAAACATCTTGAGAAATACCAATCTTATTTCGGTATTTTTTTATATTCTCAGCTATAATGCTTTTACCTTTTGACATAATTAGTAGTAAATATTTATTGTTGTTTAATAAAGTAACATAATATAAATACATTATTAACTTATATGTATAATATATCAGATTTTTATCAATAAAGATGTTTTGGTTAAAATTTTCAAAACAGCCTTTGACAACTTCTTAGAATCAAAGGATCTTTGGTGTAGCTAAGTTTTATTTTATGCTCCCGGGGTCGGATTCGAACCGACGACCAATTGGTTAACAGCCAACTGCGCTACCGCTGCGCTACCCGGGAATATTTTTTATTTTTACAAACTATATAATATTTAAATTTGATTATATCGTCAATACTTAAAAATATATTTTTATTTTAGTAATCCTTTAATTTTTCTATATCTTCCTTTTTTCTTATTTTTTCTAAAGCCTTGGCTTCAATTTGCCTGATTCGTTCACGGGTAACATCAAATTCTCTGCCTACCTCTTCTAAGGTATGAGTAACTCCGTCGGTTAAACCGAATCTCATCTCTAATATTTTTTGCTCTCTGGGAACTAAACTGGAAACGATGTCTTTCACATAATCCCTTAATAGATGGAGAGCTGCTCTTCTATCCGGACTAACATTTTTAACATCTTCAATAAAATCTTCCAAAGTAGAATCCTCATCCTCGTCTCCGACCGTAGTCTCTAAAGAAATAGTACCTTGGGATATTTTCATAATATAGCGGACTTTATCAAGCTCCTCCTCCATTTCAGTGGCAATTTCTTCAGGCAAGGGCTCTCTACCCAAGTCTTGAATCAATCTCCTTTCTATTTGCTGGAATTTATTAATAGTTTCCACCATATGCACCGGGATGCGAATAGTTCTAGATTGGTCTGCCAAGGCCCGAGTAATCGCCTGTCTTATCCACCAAGTGGCGTAAGTGGAAAATTTATACCCTTTTCTATATTCAAATTTTTCCACAGCTCTAAACAAACCTATATTTCCTTCTTGAATAAGATCAAGTAAGCTTAGCCCCTTAGTTCCGGCAAACTTTTTAGCAATAGAAACCACCAACCTAAGATTAGCCTCAATCATTCTTCTCTCTGCCTCTATATTTCCCCTTTCTTTTTTCTTAGCCAACTCCACCTCTTCTTCACCTGTTAAGAGGGGTACTTTGCCGATCTCCTTTAGATACATTTGAATAGAATCAGAACTAATATTAGACAAATCAATATTAAGCTGAGGAGCAACAATGGTGGTATCTTTCTTGTCTTGTTTTAACGGCTTATCCTCTATCTCTTCCAGTCCAGTGGGAATAGCTTTTGACCTAGTGGAAGCATCTAAAATTTTACCCGTATCTTCGTATATTTGAATACTATTGTTCTGCAATCCCCCTAAAAACTCTTCATATTCATATGTATAATCTTCAAGTTGGTTAAAAATATGCAATATCTCAGTTTCAGTTAAAAAACCTCTGCTTTTACCTTTGACAAGTAATTTTTTTAATTGTTCCTCAGCCGGAGGAGATGCCGGCTTACTTTTTATTTTCTTGGTCGAAATAGTCTTTGCCTTAGTTATTGCCGGCTTTTTAGTAGGCGCCTTTTTCTGGGTAGCGGATATTTGTTTCTTAGAAGCCTTTTTTGCCTTATTGGTTTTAGAGGAAGGGACGGTAGTTTTTCCCTTGCCACTTGCAGTGGTTTTTTTCTTGTCGCTTGCGGTAGTTTTTTTATTTTTAGTGGCAACTGTTTTCTTGACGGTTGCTTCCTTCTTAGCGCCTGCCTGAACTGTTGTTTCCTTTTTATCTTGAGACTTGGTTTTCCCGGGTTGTTTTTTTACTAACCCACCTTTGGTTTTGATATTTGAAACACCTTTTTTTTTGCTATATCCTGTACTTACTTTAGCCTGAGAAGCAGAGCTTTTTTTAACAGTTTCTTTTTTATTGGTAATTTTTGCCATAATTTAAAATTTAATACTCAAGTAACTCTTCATCAGATAGCGCTTTTAATTCTTTCATTAATTCTTCTACTTTTTCAGAGTCATTCTCTTTCTCTGACTCCGCTATCATCTTCTCAACTTCCTTTTTTCTATAATGAATAAAAGTTACTTTTAAAATTTTTAGAGTATTTATAATTTCTTTTTTAACTTGATCCGAAGTTAAATTATAAAATTCTTTATCACCTAAAATTACCAACTTATCCAATAGTTTAAGTTGGCTATATTGATTATTGTTTTCAGCTGAAGAAATAGTATTTGATGTTATTGATCGCTTTAACTCGTTATAGTCCAACTCATTCTGGACATCTTTAATATTGTTGCTATTATAATATAAAATTAGTTTTTTGTAAAACGATTTGTTTTCTGATCCAAAGATTTCATCAATACTTAAGTGGGCTATAACATATTCTAAAAATGCCGGGAATTTAACCAATAAAGACAAAAGCATCTCTGAAAGCATCTCCTCTCTACTTCTTCTTGACCACACATCTTCTGTTTGGTGAGCTTCCCGGTCTTGACTGCTTTGATCAGATGATACTTGTCTGTCTTGAGGTAAGGATTCCCTTAATAACATCTCATCAGTATTTAATTCTTCAGCTAATTTTCTAATCCATTCATTTTTTTCAATTTTATTTTTTATTTTAGCTATTAAGGGCAACAGTCTGGCGGCTGCTTCTTTCTTGCCGTTAATCGTTGATATATCCAGATCTTTGAGTTTGGTTTCAAAATAATACTCCATTATATGTTTAGCTTTGGCAATGGCTTGTTTAAATTCTTCAGGATTATTTTTTATTAATTCATCAGGATCGTTGCCTTCTGGAAGAATTACTACTCGCACATTTAAATCTTCTTTTATAGCCTCCTGAATTCCTTTATCAGCCGCTATTTGACCGGCTGAATCCATATCAAATGCTAAATAAATATTTTTTGTATATCTTTTTAATCTTTGCAATTGATCCTCTGTCAAAGCTGTGCCAGAACTGGCAACTACATTTTTAAAACCATGTTGATGGGCGGTAATAACATCCATTTGTCCCTCGGTTATTATAGAGTAATCATTGCTCTTTATATTCATTTTAGCCTTAAAAAGACCGAACAGAATCAAGCTTTTATTATAAATCATTGTCTGTGGACTGTTGATGTATTTACCCAATTTTTCAGTTTCCTGTTTATCTGGTCTGACTCTTGCTGAAAAAGCTACTACATTTCCGTTAAAGTCATTTATAGGGAACATTATTCTCCCCCTAAATCTATTATAATATCTTTCTATCCCCTCTTTTTTTACAGAAAGTCCTGCTTGAAATATCTCCCTATCTGTATAACTTTTTTGTTTCAAAATATTAATAATGTCATCCCAACTATTAGGACTATAACCTAATTGCCAATTAGAAATAGTATCTTCAGTAAGCCCTCTTTGTTTTAAATATTTTCTTGCTGGCTCAGCTTCTGATGATTCTTGTAATTTTTGGTAATAAAAATTAGTGGCAGTTTCCATTATATCCAATAATCTGTTTCTTTGAGATGTCACTTGTGAATTTTGGCGTCTTAGAGTCACTCCCGCCTTGGGAGCCAGCATACGTAACGCTTCTATAAAAGAAACTCCTTCTATTTCCATTACAAAGCTGATAACATCACCTCCCCTGTTGCAACCAAAACAATGCCAGATCTGTTTTTCAGCTGACACCATAAATGACTGGGTTTTCTCTCTATGAAAAGGACATAGAGCCTGAAAGTTACTTCCACTGGCCTTTAATTGGATGTATTCTCTAATAACATCCACTATATCTAATCTGGATTTTATTTCTTCTGATGAATTCATAAAATTCATTGCTCTACCACTTTATTGCTCAATTGTTGATTATTTTTTCAATAAGAAGATAATGGAGTAATGGGGCGATATAAAAACCTTTATATTTTATTTGTATCAATTAATTGCTTTAATCTTTTTAATTCGTTTAATACTCTTTCACTATCATATTCACTCTTGTGTCTTTTGCGAGAAATGCTGCTTTGTTGTTGGTCTATATGAAGGTTAAAAATAATGTTATCCTCAGATTCGGTTACATACATATGAAACCTGGGATAATATCCTGAGTCCAATCTCCTGACATAACTCTCTTTTCCGTTTTGCCTATCTACTATAAAACCATACCCTGCTCTTTTCAAAAAATTAGAAGGGTTGATATTGACTTTAGACAGATTGATCTTCATTTTCATAATAATATTTGTTCTTTCCCTTTTTAAAAATTACGTATCGATAGATCAAAAAACTGACCACAGCAATGAATGCGCCCGCTATTACCTGGGCAAAGATATACATAATATTAAAGAAATCTACCAAGACATACATACCCAGGCCATTGATAATCAAATTAACAACCCCGATAAAAAAATACAACCCCATTTGTTGTTTTATCTTATCTCGCGTCCTATCCCGGAAAGTCCAGAACTTCTGTAGAAAAAAACTTATAAAAAAAGCTACTATAAAACTTAGACTTGCGGATATTATATACCAAAGATTTAAAATGTCTGTTAAAAGGAATAATAGAATAAGGTCGGTAGCAGCAGCCGTTCCTCCTGAGGTCAAATATTTTATTACCATTTTATTCTTATCAGCAGTTTTATAGGCACCTGGAGATGTCTTATAAAAAATTTTTTTGGCTTTATTGTAATTATTGCTTATATACTTCATTGAACTCCTGATTGTTACTGATTTTTTGATTTCTGGACCAATCCAAAGTTTTCCGAATGCCCTTGGTTAGCTCGGTATGTGGAGTCCACCTCAAAATTTGTTCCGCTCTGGAAAAATTGAGGCAACTTCTTTGTTGTTCTCCTGGCTTGAAATTCTTGCAGCAAAGATTCATTTTTTCTTCTGTAACCGTTTCAATAATATTTATAATATCCAAAATTCGGGTTTCTACTCCGGTAGAGATATTAAAAACGCCTATATTATCTTGTTTTGCTCCTTTAATAAATGCCTTTACTACGTCATCCACATAAACAAAATCCCGAGTCTGGTTACCATCCCCATAAAGAATGCTCTGCCTGTTATTTACAGTGTTATCAATAAAGTTGGTTATAACACCTGTTTCTCCACCTTTATATTGCCTGGGGCCGTAAACATTGGCTAACCTAAGGATACAATATGGATGTGCGTAAACTTTATAATAATAATTTAAATATTTTTCAAAAGCTAACTTATGAATACCATATGGAGATAAAGGATTTGGCTCTGTGTCTTCGGTTGTGGGAATTTCTTCTGTGTCTCCATATACAGCACCTCCGGTAGAAGCAAAGATCATTTTTCTCACCTTATTCTTTCTGCAACTTTCCAATATATTTATACCACCGAACAAATTTACTTTATTATCAAAAAAGGGATTCTCCACAGAAGCATAAACATCAATTTGAGCCGCAAAATGGAAAACACAATCTATTGAAGTTTTAACTGATTCTTGATTAAATACGGATTCAACTTCGTCAGCTGAAGTTATATCAACATTATAAAATTTAGCCCGCGGATTTATATAATCCTTTTTTCCTGTTACTAAATTGTCTATAACTACCACTTCATAACCGTTTTCTATTAATTTATCAACCAAATTAGATCCAATAAAACCGGCTCCTCCTGTAACCAAACACTTTTCCATATTATATAGATAGAAAACTAAGAATTATTAATATATTATCTCTAATAATAAACCGGAAGTCAAACATTGTACTGTTGCAGGGTCAAGGTTACACTTTGGGGATAATTAATGTTGTTTAAAG
>JAGXOH010000032.1 GCA_023659985.1 Candidatus Falkowbacteria bacterium LH_S3
GGGGGGGGAGTGGATTACGACCTATGACGAGAAAACTAAAGCAGAGATGGCAGGCGATTGGATAAAGGATAGAAAAAAAGATGTAACAGAGTTTGAGTGGAAAAAAGCAGGCACTGAAGCCTTTCACCAAGCCTTACATTCTGTTCTGAATACTATGGCTAAGGATACCGCCAAGTGGCTGGGTTCTGGTAAGAAGGGCAAGAAACCCATGTTTATGCGTGAAGGGTGGGGTACTTTTTTAGAAAATGAAGCTGATAATGCAGCAGGCGTATTCCTTGAAAAATTGGGTTCTGGAGGACCTGTAGAATTTAATTTGTGTGAACCGTCTTTTGGAGTGACTGGTAGTATAGGTTTGGGATTGGTAGAAAGTGAAACACCAGAGGAACCAGAATGTAGTTTTAGTGAAATGCGAGATAATTGGGACAAAGCAATAAATTCAGCTGATTTTCTTTCTGATTTTCAAGATATGTTCAAGCCTTCCTCTAGTGACGTGGGTATTGCCCTGTCTTTGCAAACAGGGATGATAGAAAAAAAACAAAAAGAAAAAGAAGAAGCTAAAAAGGAGCGAGAAGAAAATAAAGGCTGGCTTGACTTAAAAAATGTGGCTGGTGAACAAGAGAATATCCCCGATTTAGGTTTTATACGGGCCAATGCCACTAAGATGGCGCAATGGAAGAATTTTGCCAAAGTTACAGACAATGCCTTTATAGATGCAGCTAATATTTTTTTAAATCAATATTTGATCAGTGCTTTTAATAGAGCTATGAGAAGTTTGGGCGAGGATGAGCCTCCCTCTACCAATCCGTATCAAGGAAACTATGGAGGATTTGAAGCTCAAGGCGGAAGCAATGCCAAAGCGGTAGAAGATACTAAGCAAAGAATTTTGGAAACAAAAAAGTTTAGCCCTGGAGGAGAGTTTGAAGCTTTGGGAGAGTTAACTATGTGCCCAAATCCTAAGAACGCAGGTCCTAGAGAATGCGTAATTAATGACAATTTTCGGAGAGCTGTTAGTGAACATTTAACTGTGGGTGAAGCTATGGACAAAGAATATTTAAACCCAAAAGCTACTTTTGGTTACAGAAGCAGTGAGTTTTTAGAACCAAGATACAATGAGGGATATCCTTATCGTTCTATGATCATTCTTAGAAAATATCGCATCCTGCCTGCTGGCTGGGAATTAGCTGCCCAATATATAAAAGAAAATTTTAATGATATAGGAGGTGCTAAAAATTTAGCACAAATGGTTCAATGTTTTGATGAGAATGATGACTATGAAGGCTATAACGCTGATTGGTGTAAAGGATTGGTTGATCCTAATTGGTTGCTTAAAGTTCCGGCTACCTATTGCGCCAAAGAAGGGATTGGACCCAAAATTGTAAGCGAAAACGTCATTGGCAGAGGTGAAAAAAGCCAATATAAAATTGATCGGGATGAAACCTATTGCGCTGACGAACAAACCTGTATTCAAGAAAAAAATAACTCTTGCAAATATTTTGGCTATTGCACTAGTGATCAACGGGAGTGGAATTTCAAAGCTGATCAATGTGATGCCAGATATAATACTTGCCAGACATTTAGAAGTACTGACGGAGCTAAGGTCTCTTATTTGGAAAATACTTTGGATTATAATGGTTGCAATGTCGGCAACGCTGGTTGTGCCGCTTATGTAACTAGCCAAGGAGCAGATTATGAACTTGAAACTGATATGCTAAATTGGGCATCTACTAGCGAGAAGATGTATTTTGACAGGGATGCTGAAAAATGCAACAAAAGCAAGGAAGGTTGTCATAAATTTTTAAGAACATTCCCTAATATTGGAGGCAATTTTTTAATTAATTCCAGTTTTGAGAACAATTTAACCCAAGGAGGATGGGATTCATTTGGTTCTGCTGGCAGTGACAGCTATTACGGAGACCAGGCATTGCAATTAAATTCTTCTTTGGAAAAAACAATAAATATTGGTCCTGCTGGTTATGAAAAAAAAGGCAAGGCTTATACTCTTTCTTTTCAAGCTAAAGATTGTAGTAGCGGAGATGAATTTGAGATTATGGGTCAAGACAGCCAAGAAGAGTTATCTTCTGGAAAGAATTGGAACTATTATCGGACCAGTTATATTTATCCTGAAGACGAAACCGATAATGTGGTGTCTTTTATTATAAGATCTGACTCCTGTGTGATTGACGGCTTAAAGTTGGAGCGTGGAAGTCAAGCTACTAATTTCGCTGACTATGGGGAAAATGGAGCTATCTATGAAAAATTAGTACCTGATTATTTGGAGCAGACTTGCTATAAATCTCCAGGTTCTGATTACCGTTTTAAGGAAGATGCTCCAGATGTTTGTCATAATTTTCTCAGAAAATGCAATAGCTCAGAAGCCGGTTGTATCTCTTATACCTCTATTAAAGATGATTTTCAGGTAGTGGCAAAGACCATAGCCCAAGACCGCTGTCCTGCTGAGTGCAACGGTTTTGATACTTATATCCAAAAAGCAACTTTTTTTGATACGCAAAAAGCGGAATATTTCATACCAAAAACAGCTGACAGATGCAATGCTGGAGCTGTTGGATGCGATCAATTCACTAATCTGGATAAAATAGGCAAAGGAGCGGAAGCTATTGAAAATTATTCCTATCTCCGCCAATGCGTAAAACCAGGTGGACCGAGTGAGTGTGTAGAATACTATACTTGGCAAGGAGGAGAGCAGGAAACTAAGCAGTTGGTTTATTTTACTTTGCAAAGAGATACAGCTGATATAGATAGTGATGGAGTTATTAAGGAACCGGCAGTTACATCTGATGATAACCTAAAATGTAGTAAAGATATTTATGAACTTCCAACTTCAGATCCAGAGTTTAATCCAGATTGTAGAAAATTTTACAACCAAGAAGGTGAAATTTCCTATCATTCCTATTCCAAAACCATTACTTGTAGCCAAAACTGCCATCCTTACAGAAGGACTATTCGAAATGTTGATCCTGAATTAGATTCTTCTTCTTTGTGTTCATCTTCTGGCAGTGGTTATGTCGGCACTAAGGATAACCAATTTCATTGGGACTTGGAAAATCAATCCTGCTATTTTTGCAAAAACAATGGACATTGGAGCGCTCAGCATAACGTTTGCATCTACAAGGCCATTCCTAACCAAAGCATTGTTTGTTCAGCTGATCAAGCCGGATGCAGGGAGTATAATGGAAATCAAGGAAATAATATGCGGATAGTAGCAGATTATAATTTTGAAACTGGAGACGAGCAGAGATGGACAGGTGGTGAGATCAGCCAGACTGCGATTAATGATGGCACTCATTCCTTTAAAATTCCTGCTGGTACCGCTTCAACATCTTTAGGTTCATTTGTTCATCAAGGTTCATCATATACTTTAAAGTTTTTAGCTAAAAAAAGTTCAGATGACGTTACTTTAAATATTAGTTTTAATAACGGCAAATCCCAAGCTAATTTTAGTCAAGTGGCAATAGATAGTGATTCCTGGATGGTTTATGAGGCAAGTTTATCAGATCTAAACCATAAAGTGTCGTATTCTGAAGAATTAGTTATCCAAGCAACTGGCGGAGATGTATATGTGGACGATCTTAGATTAACTGAAATACAAGACAGATACTACTTAATTAAAAATTCCTGGACCACGCCAGATTCCTGCAATCAAGATATCTACGGTAATCCCCATCCTTTGTATATGTTGGGATGTGAGCAGTATGAAGACAAGGAAGGAGGCCTTCATTATCTGCATAGTTTTGAAGAACTTTGTCAGGATTCAGCTTCTAATTGTGAGCTAATGCTTGATACTCATAATTCTTCTGATCCTAAAAAAAGTCATATCAAAGGAGTGACCACTCCAGCTGATAATTATATTTATATGACCTATAATGCTGAAAAGCAATGCGTCCAAAGAGACAAGGGCTGCCAAAGATTTGGCAAGATATATACATACAACGAAGACAAGATATATACTAATACCTATCTTAAAAATAATCCTGACCGCTATAATTCTATATTATGTAGCAGCTCAAATGTGGATTGCCAAGAATGGGTTACAGTTGAAGAGGATGCCAATGTTTATTTTAAAGATCCTGGAGAGAAGGTTTGTAAGTGGCGCAAGGAAAATTCTTCTTGGGATTGGTACGAAAAACAAATTAAAAGATGCGATCATGATGATAGTTTATGCTTGACTCAAGCAGATTGTTCTATTGGAGGTCAATGCGAGATAGATAAGGATTGTTCCGAAGGTAATAAATGCATAAATAGTGTTTGTTGTTCCGCTTGTGTTCAAGAAGACACAGATACTCGTTGTCAGACAGAAAAAACAACCGGTATTCGTCCCAAAACTTTAGGAGAAGGTGGGAAGCGGATCAAACAACCAGAAAAAAATTGGGTTGGCTTGTGCCCTAGCTCCCAATCCGGATGCACTGAATATATAGATCCTGAATCCAAATTTGTTCCTAATTTGTTTGACACTCGCTACAGCCAACCCACGGCAGAGTTAACCCCGTATACTGCCTATGTGGATATCAACAACAACTTAAGGGAGCAAGATATTCCAGGAGTGGGCGGAGATGTCAAATATTATTATGGAAATACCCCTCGTTCTGTAACCGGTGGTTCCAGTGATGTATTGCGCAAAGCCATAGTTGATTACAGATTGGAAAACAAAGTAAACAAAACCGATTGCACTGAAGAAAATTACGGCTCGGGTTGCGTATGGTTTAATGAAAGAAAAATAACTAGTGGCGAAAATTACACCACTACTAGTAACGGATATAAAGGAGGAGCCAATCAGCTTCTAAAAGTTCAACCAGATCGCTCTTGCTCTGAATGGTTGGCCTGTACCACTTACAAAAAAGACGAAGAAGGTGGGAATATTTGTTACGATATCGGTCGTTGCAACAGTTTGGATGACAATGGCAATTGCGATAATTTCTTAGCTGACAACCAAAATCGAGAAATGACCAAGACGAATTATTTGAGAAATCCTGGTCTATCCGGTTATTCTAAATTGTCTTACAAAGATAATGGTTCTTATTACAAAGTCCCTAATGATTTATACAGTTTGGAATCTATGGACCAAGTTGGTCAAACCACTAGAGTTGCTAACGGAGATTTTGAGTTTTCTATAGAAGACAACTATCCCATGGGTTGGAAGCCTTACAGTGCTTCCTGGAATGCTAGGGCGTTTATAGTGGTGGATAATCCTATTACTGCCCAAAGTGAAGGAGTGGATTATCCAGCCCACGGCAGAGGGTTTCTCAAATACAATGCTGAAAACGAGAATAAATCCCCTTATTCAGAAGATATTTTAGTGGATCGTGGTAAAGAATATATCCTTACAGCACAAATCAACACTCTTAATTTAAAACAGAAGGAGAGCGGTTCTGTCGGAGCCAAGATTGAAATAGAAGGCAGTGATCAGAGTGTACAAACAGCCAATGCTCAAAAATGGCATACTGTTTTAAAAAAATTTACTGTCAATAAAGGTAAGGTTAAACTGCATTTAAAATCCTATGGAGATGGACAAGGCAATATTTATATAGACAATATCAAGATTAAGCCGGCTCTTCAGGCAAGCAATGATTGGAAAGTGGCTCAAACATGCCGTCTGTATCCGAAAACAGATTCTCTTACTTGTGAGTATTATGAGGAGTCTGGTAAAAAACAAAAAGGTAAATACGGCTATTGTTTGGAATATGACCGTTATCCAGGAAATAGCAATGCCTGCCTCTTGTGGTGGCCCGTAGACATGGTTAAAGGTCATGGGATAGAGGAAAAAGGAGTAGGATACAGAGGTAGGTTTCCTTTATATTATTGTGTAGGGTCATCAGGGTTTGAGGCGTCAGAGGTGGAAGATGATGATGATGATGATGATGATTTCTTTACACGCGTTGATAATCACGTTGGAAGATTTGACCAAAGGATTCGTCAACTACACAATGTTAATGAAATTACAATAAAGGAATGGAACACTGGAGAAGATAGTGGTAGTTTGTTTGGTAGTGATTATGGAAAAGAAGATGGGGAACATTTTGATGTCTACGGGAAACCATTTAAATCAAGCGATTGGGAATTAATGGCAGAGAATTTACTTGGTTGTGTTAATGGATACATGAATAATTATATCGACAATCATCCAGATACTGCTTTAGCTGATTATCATTTTGATCATGGGGGAGACGGTACTACTTATTTTGAATTTGATATAAATAAAATGGAATATAATAGAGTTAAATATCTAAAAATAGAACGTGGTGATTATAATACTCATGGTGATTATGATATTGAGTTTAATGATGGATTTGTTTTTCCAAATTTTCCCTTTTATTATTGTGATAGTATTGCTCAAGTAGTAACGCCAACCGGTAGGAATAAATATTGGAGCGGAAGGGTCTATAAAGAGAGTGATTTTAAATTTTTGTGTGATGATCAATTTAGTCCAGATATACCAGGTAAAATGTGTGAATATTCTTCGGATTATCAACCTTTTGGATCTATAGTTCATCCTATGGATTCTTGGAGTATTATTATTAATCCTCATGAGTGGAGTAGTAAAGAAATTGAATCTTCTCAAAAACAACCCCTTTACTATCAATTTGCTGATAAAACTCATTTTGAAGATCCTTATCAACCTCGTATGGGGCAATTACATTCCGTGAAAAGAATTTTTGCCCAAAGCTATGGTATATGGAAATGGAATGAAACTAAAAGAACCTACGAAAAAGATAATAGTGGCAGTCTGTCATGGGGTCCACCGAACAATATATGCGGAAATAATGATTCGCCTTCAAGGCCGGAGTATCCGAATGATTTGTGTGCCATACCCCCTCGAGTAGAAAATATCTTAGCCAATCAAAGCATAGGAATCATAACAATAGCCAAAAGCGGTTTTGTTAACTTAACCTTTAACAGTGTGGTTGACAGCCAGCAACTGCCTCTGGTTATGTATGCTATAGATTGGGGAGACGGGGGCCAAAGCGTAATTTCCGGAGTTGAGATGAAGGATAGGCCAGGTGAAAGAGTTCATTCCTTTTATCACCTATACAATTATTGGGATCTTCAAGGGAAAGACGATGATGAGGACAGCATTACTTGCGGAACCGATGATCAACAAAGAGATTATTGTACAGTGGTGCCTAAAGTTAAGCTCAAGGATAACTGGGATTGGTGTAACGGACCAGAAAATAACGCTACCGAATTGAGTGGAAGAAATGATTGTGATAATTGGGTGAACTTTGAAGGATCTATTCGGGTTTATAAATAATAAAAATATAATGGCAAAAAATTTTGATGGCAGTTTATCAGGCAGAACAACCATAGATAAGACACAAGAGGGTAAGGCTTCGGCTTATTTGCGCAGCAATAAACGTCTGAATAGACAGAGGCAAAAAGAAGGGGAAAAGAAAGAGAAAGGGGAGAATAAAGAGAAAGGGGGAGAAGAAAATGAAAGTAATTCCCGGAATTTACGTCAACAGCTGATGAATGCCAAGACAAGAAAAAAGAAAAAAAATATTAAGAAAAAAACTACTGGTAAAACAAAAGAAAAAGTTCTTCCTTCTGCTAAAATGGCAACAGGAAGGGCGTTAAGATGGTCTTGGTTGTCATTGATCTCTAGCTGGGGATTAACTTTAATCTATATTGATATTCATGTATTTATGCACTTTGTTCTGTCTGATGTTTTCTGTGGCTTAGGAGAAGAATGGAGAATTGGTAGAATTGGTATTGTTGATAAAAATGCTGAAGGAAGAGTTAAAATAGCGGAGATAATTATTTGGGCACTTATTAATTTGTTAGTGCTTGCAGCTATTGCTTTAATATTAGCTATAATTGTTCTCTTAGTTCAAATTGTGGCACATCCTTATGATGCTTTAATGACGGGAGTACAAATGATTGGTAAGTTAATAGAAGATACAGTAGGGGGTATAATAGGGTATTTTGTAGACTAATAATAAAAACATTAGGAAAGGCTATAATAGAATTATTTTAAACAATATACTGTAGTTTATGTTTAAAAAAAATTACAAGATAAAAAGTTTTATAAAGTGGAAAGAGATTTTTGTTTTATTGTTATTGATCGGTGTAGCTGCGACAGCATTGGCTAAACCCAATTTTGCCAAAGAAGAAAATGGGACAGCTGGCGAAATAGAAGCTGGGACAGGTGTTGAAGCAGAAACTGAGACAACTGCCCAAGCAGAAGCTATGACAGATATCCAAGAAGAAATTGTTACAGCATTGGCTGAACCTGCTTTTGCCAAAGAGGAGACAAGTGATGGAGGAGGAGATGATGAAGGGGGTTGGTCTATTACCTTTGGTTCAGTGGGAACCGCCGTGTTAACTATCCTTTCTATAATAGCGTATATCATTAATGCAGTAATAGGAGCTCTTATAACTTTAATGATACAAATATTGGTTAATGTTGCCAGTTTTGACAAAATTATTAAGGTCCCTACAGTGCAAATAGGGTGGCTTGTTGTTAGAGACTTGTGTAACATGTCGTTTATTTTAATATTTCTTTTTATTGCTTTTGCCACTAT
>JAGXOH010000033.1 GCA_023659985.1 Candidatus Falkowbacteria bacterium LH_S3
TAAAGTTAATTTAAATATTTATTCTAGGGTGTTGCACTTGACTATTTAATGTAGGATGAAAGTAATGATCCAAATATATCACATCCCGCCAATTTTGTAAATCTTTGTACTGTTGCAGGGTTTGACATGGTTTTTAAAGATTTGCTATAGTAAAAAGTGTTAGTGAGACTAACACTTTTTTATTAGATTTTTAAAAAATCTTTATGGAAATCAAGGCGTTAACTATTATTGTCATAGTATCTATCCCGATAATTTTGACATTATTGATTTGGATATTGGGAAGATATTATGGAAAAAGAAAATAGATATTAGTTAGTAAAGTAAATAAAATAAATCTTAGCTTAATTTTTTGTTTTATCAATTAATTTGGTTGGTCATTATTTTTTGGAGAGGCGAATTAATGTCGAAAACATTCTTACAGTTTTCAACGTTCAGCTTTCAACAAATTTGCCGAAGTATGAGGCGAATTTTTCATAAGTTAAAAGCTGAAAGAATGCCGGAGGCAATTTCATAAATTTTTATCCAGCATTTTTAGTAAAAGTTGGCGGATCGAGTAGAGAAGATTTATTAGATAAGATAAAATTTTCCTTTATTCGGTTCTTCAACCGGATTAGGTTCAGCGGTCAGGCCTAAATGGTCCTTGACTGCTGGAGAAAAATGCAGGAAAGAGAAAGTGAAAGAACCGAAGGCTCTTTTAAAAATAAATAATTTTAGGAAATGTTAAAATCTTAGAAAGCAAGGAGGGTAAAAAATGTCAAGGTTATTAAGATTTCTTGTTATTTGGACTCATTGGAATACGTTAGGGGCAGCTATTTGGAGATTTTTTTTAGCTATAACGGATTGGCGAACTATTATAAGGAGAATTAGGGGGCAGCCAGTAGTCGATGTAATTTTTGTCAGCAATATGCGCGACAGGACTGATCGGCGTCGTTATCTTGGTTTTTGGCACCCAAAGCAGGGTCATTTTAATGGACCCCGCTATTGGATTAACGGAGTGGCTGGCCGAACTCGAGCTCTCGATATTGTCACTGAAGATCTCACTACAAAGGATGGACGTAGAAAAGCCAAAAAGTATTTTATTGAGGCCACCCAGTGGGCTCAGGATAGGGGTGCTAAAGTTATTTTATTAGCAGCCAGTACTAAAAGCCTTTTCGGCGAGAATGCAACTCAACTGAAAAAATTATTTCCAAAGTTAGTTTTTACTATTGGGGATAATGGGACCTTTCTTCTTTTAAAGAAAGAGACCATTCGTGCCCTAGAAATGGCCAATTTAAAGCCTGGATACTGTCGAATTGGAATTCCTGGTTCTTATGGCTTTCTTGGTGAGATGATGATTCAAACCCTTAGAGAAAAAGGTTATGATATTATTGGAGCAGGTCCTAATATTTCTGCCTTAGAAAGAATTGGTAGAGAGTATAAGATTGATACCTGTCAAACTTTTACTGAGATGGGAGAAGTTGATGCTATAGTGGCTTGTACCCATAGTGAGAAGATTTGCCTTAATAAAGAAAATATAGAACTAATTCGGAAATCAGGCAAGAAATTACTTGTGATTGACGTGGCTGAGCCATCTAATTTCAGATACCAAGAGTATCAGAAATGTAAAGATGTGGTTGTTCGTCAAGATGCCGGCAACGCCTATTCGTCTAATCTAGAGTGTGTTCTTGGTCCGATTTCCTATAGAAGGTTTCGTTTGAGAAAAGGAGTGACATTTGGTTGTTTTGCTGAAGCACTTTCTATTGCTTCTAAAATCAAACAAACAAAAGGAGGTGAAAATATAAAAAAAATAGATTGGATGAGGGTAAACGAAGAAAATATGACGGTTATTTCTGAAGTATTTAAGCAGGATGGTTTTACTCTTCCATCTCCGAGATGTTTTGGTAGAAGAGTGAAGTCCTTTGATTTAAATTTGCGACTAAAGGAAAATTCCAAAAGGTCAAAACATCCTCAATGGAAAATGATTTTTGATCAGGTCAAGAGAATTATTCTTTAATTTGCAAAAAATGAGGGCATTTGTTATTACAAAAATGCCCTCTCTTTCATTTACATAATATTTAGAAATTGTTAAAATATGAATAAATAAAGCTAATACTAATAGTGATTTTAAGATATTATGTCTTTTCCTATTTTCTCTTTTTTGCCATTTATTAGTGCAGTTTTTGTTTTGTTTTTGGGAGTTTTTGTTTTTTTAAAAAACAAAAACTCAAAACTTAATCTTATTTTCTTTTTATTGAGCGTTTCTGTAACTGTTTGGCTTTTCAGTACTTTTATGATGTTTATTTCTAAAACAGACAGTCAAGCAATTTTTTGGGACAGAACTGTTTATTTAGGGGTAATTTTTATACCAATCCTAATGTATCATTTTGGGCTTGCTTTTTCAAAAACCAGAAATCCCAAAATACTCTACTTAGGATATTTCTTAGCAGTAATCTTTGTTGTTTTAAGTAGAACGAATTATTTTGTTTCGGGTTTGTTTGAATATAGGTGGGGTGTCCATAGCCAGGCACAGATTTTCCACCATATCTTTCTTATATATTTTTCTATTTATTTATTCCTCTTTTATTTTAATATTTATTGTTATTATCGGAAAACTAAAATAAATATTAGACGTAACCAAGCTAAGTACATTTTTATTGCTTTTTTGATATTGCTTTTTGGTGTTACGGGGTATTTACCAGCTTATGGTATCAGAATTTATCCTTTTGCTTATTTATCCGGATTAATTTTTACTATTATCCTTGCTTACACCATTCTTAAATATCGCTTAATGGATATCCGTGTGATTGTGAAGAGAAGCACAATTTTTTCTGTAATAGTTATTTTGATTACAGCTGCTTATACTTTGGCAGCTTTTTTATTAAGTTGGCTCGCTTTTGGCGGCGTTTATACCTTTAAATCCCAAATTATTACTGGTCTGATTGTCTCTTTGCTGGTGGCAATTGGGTTTAGGCCTCTTTATGACTGGATAAGGAAAACGACAGACACATTTCTATTCAAGGGCGAATATCGGCCCCAAGAATTGATAACTAACATTTCCAATGTTTTGTCCCGGACATTGGATTTGAATACGGTCATCAACACTTTAAAAGGACAGATTAGTCAGGCTTTGCGAATAGAAAGAATGAATATAGTTATATTAGGGGAAGACAATATGCCTCGGCAAGAATATCAGTCCACCCGCCTGCGCAGGCAGGAAGAAAAGGAAGCCCTAAAAAAAATAATCGCTTATTTTAAGAATAAAAAAGAAAAAGAAGTCGTGGTTTTAGAGGAAATAAAGAGGAAAAAAGCTGAGAAAGCAACATCTGAAAAGAGTTTTGTTCTAATCAAAAAGATGGAAAAACTTGAAATTGCTTTAGTGGTTCCCTTGTTCCTTAAAGAAAAATTAGTCGGCTTGTTCCTTTTATCATCTAAGAAGTCAGGTGATATGTTTACCAACGAAGATATCAAAACATTAGAGGGAATTGCTTCCCAGTCGGCTATTGCCATAGAAAACGCCCGCCTTTACGAAGAAGCTAAGAATTTTAACATTAAACTCAAAAAAGAAGTGGACAAAGCCACCAAGAATCTCAGGGAAGCCAATGAACGGCTTAAAAAATTGGATGAGGCAAAAACAGATTTTATATCCATTGCTTCTCATCAGTTGCGCACTCCCTTAACTATTATTAAGGGATACTTATCCATGATTTTGGAAAATAACTTTGGTAAAGTCAGTAAAAAACAAAAAGAAGCCATAGACAAGGTTTTCGTTTCCTCAGAGAGATTGATAGATTTGGTGGAAGATCTTCTCAATATTTCTCGTATAGAATCTGGGCGTATGGAGTATAATTTTAAAAAAATTGATCTCCAAAAAATAATTCAAGAGGTTTGCAATGAACTAAGACCCGAAGCAAAAGAAAAAAATCTGCGATTTATTTTTAGTAAACCTAAAAAATACATCCCCAAAATCAATATTGATTCTGAAAAAATAAGACAGGTATTAATGAATTTAATAGACAATGCCATAAAATACACCAGCAAAGGAAACGTTACCATTAGCTTGGAGAGAAAAAGAAAAGAAATTGAGGTCAGCGTCAAAGATACTGGTATGGGTTTTAACTCAGGAGAAAAAAGCAATCTCTTTCAAAAGTTTTCCAGAAACAAAAAAACAGATGTTATTAACACTGAAGGTACTGGCTTGGGTCTATACATAGCCAAGCAGATAGTGAACAGCCACAGCGGTAAAATTTGGGCTGAAAGTAAGGGTAGAGGTAAAGGGAGTGAGTTTTGCTTCAAGTTACCTATTGGCAAGAATGTCAAAACTTAAAGCTAAAAGCTAAAAACTCAAAGCTAAAAACTACAACTTAAAACTCAAAACTCAAAACTTTTTACTTCTTACTTCTTAACGATGTTTTAATTCAGTTATTTCATTTGACATTAGGATTTTGGATTTTGGATTTCATTTGACATTAGGATTTTGGATTTTGGATTTCAAAGCTCAAAGCTGAAAGTTGTAAGAATGCTTTCGGTATTAAATTTGCCTTCGGCAAATTATACTTTCAACTTTCAACAATTAAGCTCTACTTAATTTAAAATGCTTCGCTTAATTTAAAGTTATTCAAAATGAGCTGGACTAATACACAAGTTTGACATAGTTAAAAAATTTGCTATAGTCAAAGTGTTAGTTAGCAAAGTAAATAAAATGGATCCTAGCTTAATTTTTTGTTTTATCAATTATTTTGGTTGGCCATTATTCTTTGGAGGCCGAATTAATGGTTTGAATATAAATTAGATCCTTGACAATTTTATAAATTATATATTCAAAGGAGGTATTAAAATGTTATTAGCGAGAGATGAAGCTTTGAGCAACCAATCCTCTAAAGAGCTTAAGAATGTAGAGGAGGATGGTGGCCGCAGCTTTTGGAATCGAGATTATCTGAAACGATTTCATAAGATGGCAAGTAGACTAGAGCGTTTTAAGAAGGTCAATCTGCAGATTTTAATTCGGGTTCCTCAAGATGAAAACGCTAAAGTATTAGATATGTGTTGTGGCTCTGGTCGCAATACTCAGCTTGTTTTTGATAAAATGAATCTTGAGAATGGCAATGGTCGCATGTGGGCGGTTGATTTTAGCCCTCAGGCTTTAATGCTTGCCAATCAATTGTTAGGGAATCCTGAAAGAATTCTGTTTAAAGATGAGGATGTAAGACAAATGTGCTTTGCGGATAATGTCTTTAATTATGTATTTGATATTTGGGGCAGCACCCACATCCCTAATCAAGAATGGAAAACAGCAATAAAGGAAGCCTTCCGGGTACTCAAACCCGGAGGTTACGTCTACTTTCTGTATTGGCTTCAAGGCAGTAATTTCGGAAAATGCTTTCGAAGCCAAATAAATGTTGTTTATCCCAAATCACAGGAGTTGCTAGAAGCTATTAAAAATAGCGGAGGTAATGTTTTGGATGCGGAAAAAGCTTTTTCTAATATGTGTCTCTTGGTTTGGTCCAAAAAACCAGACTAATCCAAGCACGTCCTTAAAGGGCAGATGTTAAAGGGCCGATAAGAAATCGACCCTTTTTATTTTTGGTTTATAATGTTATTGTCCATGATGAGATACATAGGTGACAACCCTAAAATCAAGAAATATGCTAAAATAGTTGATAAAAGGGATAATAAGTGTTAAACTGGATTTCATAAAATTTAAATTATATCTATATATGACTAAAGATAAAGAGCAATTTCTTGACTGCATCTTGGAAAGAGGAATTGTTCAGGAGATTATACCTAATGATAAAGATAAGTTAAGGCACAAATTATTGTCTGAAAAATTGCGTATTTATATCGGAGTAGATCCCACTTCCACAGTTCTGCATTTGAGCCATGCCAAGAATTACATGTTGCTGGAAGAATTTCGGCTTTTAGGTCATGAAGTTATTGTGTTATTTGGTAATTTTACAGCTAAAATAGGCGACCCCACTGATCGGGAAAGCACCAGAAAACAGTTAACTAAGGAAGATGTGGACGAAAATGTGAAAGATTGGCTTAGGCAGATAAAGCCATTGATGGATTTTGATGCTAAAGATAATCCTCCGCGTATAATGTATAACAATGATTGGTTGGCTAAATTATCCATGGAAGAAGTGGTGAATTTAGCTTCAAATGTAACCGTTCAAAATATGCTGGAGAGAGATATGTTTGAAAAAAGAATGAAACAAGAGAAGCCTATTTATCTACACGAATTTTTATACCCCTTGATGCAAGGATATGACAGCGTAGCTATGGATGTGGATATTGAATTATGCGGTATGGATCAAACTTTTAATGCTTTAGTGGGTCGCACTTTGTTGCGTAAATACAAGAATAAAGAAAAATTTGTAGTAGCGATTAATTTAATGGAAAACCCCAAGACAGGAGAATTAATGTCTAAAAGTAAAGGTATCGGGGTTTTTTTAGATTCTACCCCTTTTGATATGTACGGATCTATTATGTCCCAATCGGATGAAATGATTAAGATATTATTAATAAATAATACTCGCGTTTCTTTGGATGAAATAGATGAATTGATAAACAAAGAAAATCCTCGTGATGTGAAAATGCGTACCGCTTGGGAAATAACTAAAATATTTCATGGACAAGAAGATGCAGATAAAGCTCAAGAGAATTTCGTGAAACTGGTACAAAACAAAGAAGCCGCTGAAGATATTCCTGAAGTCTTTTTGGGAAAGAGCGTGATTTCTCTTCTTGAATTATTAAGACAATGCCTGGAAGAGGATGTTAGTAATTCTGAGATAAAAAGATTGATTCAGCAGAACTCTATCAAGATAGACGGACAAACTCGAAATGATCCGAATACGGAAATAGAGATATCTATGAAAGGAAATATTGTTAAAGTGGGCAAGAAAAAGTGGTTCAAGGTTAATCCTTAAAATGTTGTTTATTTTTGTAATCAAAAATAGTAAAAGGAATTTAATTAATAATATTTTGTATTTATGTCAGTTAAAGTTGACCAAAAAAAATGTATCGGTTGCGGGACTTGCGCTTCCATTTGTTCTGATGTCTTTGAGATAAGTGAAGAAGGCAGAGCTCAGGTGATAAGCGAAGATAATATGGATTGTGCCAAGCAAGCAGCGGACAGTTGTCCGGTTAACGCCATTACGGTTGAATAAAATTTGTTCGTAGCAGCTTTAAAATAATCCGAGATTAAATCGGGTTATTTTAGTTTGTAAAATCCAGGAAAGTATTATATTTGCTATATAATAAAAGCATGAATATATATCTAAAAAATTTTATAAGTGAAAAATTTAAAAAGCCAGGCAAAGCACTAGATTTAGGTGCTGGTGAATTTTTTGATGTTGCATATTTGAAACAACTAAGGTGGAAATGTGAAGCCGTTGATATAAAAACAGGTGTTGATTTGGAAAAAACCTATAGATCAAAAAATGAACCATTTGATTTAATTTATTCAAATTATTTACTACATAAACTAAAAAATAAAAAATTATTTATTCAAACAATTTATGATAATTTAAAAAATGGTGGCTGGTTTTTTATCCATACTTTTGATCAATCCGATCGAAACAGTAAATCTGATCTGTCGCAAATTTATTTACAAAAATTATTAGCTGAGCAAGGATTTAAAAATGTTAAGATAAAATTATTCAGTTATTATGATAATGAAAAAAATCATAAACATTGGCATAAAATTTTAGAAGCAAGCGGACAAAAAAATAAAAAATAGCCCCAAATAATGTTTTGCTTTGCAAAACAAAAACTTTTAATTACATCCAATAACAATGAGTATTTGGTTACGGCTTTTATACAAAAGTCATATTTATTATATTTTAGTTCTTAAAAGTGTAAACCCCAATGCTTTAATGTTAACAAAATTTGGTTATGGGTCTGGCTGGCAAGTTTTATTTCGGGGTTGATAATAAGAGTATTTATGTAGCCATGTGAGATTTTTTGGTTAGATAAGTTGACTTTATTTATAGGACGCTGATAAACCGTATATAAAAAAATAGTGCATACTATAGTACTTACTATAGTAAGTACTATTTTTTAT
>JAGXOH010000034.1 GCA_023659985.1 Candidatus Falkowbacteria bacterium LH_S3
TTATTCAATTGTTCTATCAGTTTCTTGTCATTCATATTTAAAAATTTAAGTTATACTATTTTTCCCCTTCCATTAATTCTCTTAAAGATTTCAAGGCTCTGTGGGATAAGACCCTGACGTTGGCTTTGGATTTGCCAGTAATTTTGGCTATTTCTTTAAAGCTTAATTCATTAATATATCTTAGGACTAAAACTTCCTTATATTCGTCTTTGAGCTTGGTCAAATTCTTTTGCACCCCTTCCATATCAGAATTTATTTCTGCCTGCCTGCCTATGTTTTGCTTGCCATCTTCTATGTCAATGGGAAAATTTTCATTATCTATGGCAATTTTTTCTGTCTTAATGCTTCTATAGTGGTCAATAATACTGTTTCTGGCTATTTTATAGATCAATGCTTTTAAAGTGGTTCTGCTTTCCAATTTATTTCTTTGAATATACTCCCAAGTCTTTAAGAATACTTTAGAAGTGATATCCTTAGCTTCTTCAATACTACCTATTTTGAAATATATAAATCTATAAATATCATCAATATAATTGTCGTATGCCCAGATAAACGCCTCTTTGTCACGTTTTTTTACTCCCTTTTCCATTGTCTTTTCATCCTTCTTCTTCCTAAAGCCGTCTTTAATATTATCTGTAAATTTTTCTAAGACCATTTTGGGTTGTGCTTAATTATACGTAAAAAATTAAAATGTGTTACACCCGCACCCTCTGTCTGCTTGTCGGTCAATTGCGGATTTACACGACTATTATAGCAAGTAAACAAAAACATGCAATAAATAACTCAAAGCTCAAAAGTCAAAAGTCAAAACGCAAAACCAAAAATTAAATGAAATCCAAAAATTAAATAAAATCCAAATGACAAAATCCTAATGTCAAATGAAGGTCAAATGACTAAATGCCAAATGAAATATGATTGAAACTCAAAGCTCAAAAGTCAAAAGTCAAAACCAAAAGTCAAAACTTAAAACCAAAAATTAAATGAAATCCAAAATCCAAAATCCTAATGCCAAATGAAATCCAAAATCCTAATGACAAATAAAAAGTAAGAGGTAAGAAGTTTTAAGTTTTAAGTTGTAGTTTTTAGTTTTTAGTTTTTAGCTTTAAGTTTTGACATTTGACATTAGGATTTTATTAAGTTTTAGCTTTTAGCTTTAAGTTTTGACATTTACTACTTATATCATAAAATAGGGGGTTTGGAGCTTGTGATTTGTAATTTTATACTTAATTATGAAAGGGATTATATTAGCCGGCGGGACGGCAACCAGGTTATTTCCGTTAACCGTTACCACTAGTAAACAGTTATTACCGGTTTATGACAGGCAAATGATATTTTATCCTTTGAATAATTTAATCAAGGCCGGTATTAAAAATATTTTAATAATAGTTTCTCCTGAGCATTCTGGTCAATTTTTAAATCTTTTAGGATCTATTTTTGAAAAATACGGCATATATTTGGAGTTTAAGGTGCAAAAGGTCCCCAAAGGATTGGCTGACGCTTTTGTTATAGGGGAGAGTTTTATTGATAATAACAATGTGGCTATGATATTGGGAGACAATATATTTGAAGATAATTTTTACGAAGCTGTGAAAAATTTTAAAGGCGGAGGTAAGATTTTTGCCAAACAAGTAAAAGATCCGAAAAGATTCGGAATGGTGGAATTTGATAAAGACAGAAAAGTAGTCTCTATTGAAGAAAAACCCGCCTTGCCCAAAAGCAATTATGCTGTTACCGGGGTTTATGTTTATGATAACAGGGTTGTTGACGTGGCTAAAAGTTTAAAGCCGTCAGACAGGGGAGAGGTGGAAGTGACCGATATTAATAATTGGTATCTAAAGCAAGGAGAGTTGGAAGTGGCTAAGGTGGAAGGTGAATGGCTGGATGCCGGCACTTTTGATTCTCTTCTGGAAGCCGGAAATATAGTTAAAGATAAAGGATTGTATAAAAATTTTGATCCTCTTATAGATAAAGCCATTGAAGAATATAATATTGAATTAAAAAGATTGGCTAAGAAAAAATTAAAATAAAATATGCCTAAGTTATATTTGGGATTTATAACATTTGGAAAAACTACGGCAAAATACTTGCCGTATTTTTTAAAGAGTTTAACTGAACAAACCTTTAAAGATTTTAAAGTATTAGTGGTTGACAACTCTTCTCGTTACGATAATGAGAATGTGGGATTAGTAAAAAAATATTTTCCTTATGCAAAAATAGACAAACCCGGAGTTAATTTGGGGTTTGCTAAGGCATATAATCGGATGATAAGGCTGGCTGTGGAGAACAAGGGGAAATATTTTTTAGTGATAAATCCAGATATGATATTGGAAAAAGATGCTGTTTATGAAATGGTTTCCGCCATGGAAAGCAAGGGGTTAGATTCTATTTCGCCTAAAATTTTGCAATGGGATTTTAAAAACTTAAAAAAGACTGAGATAATAGACAGTTGCGGTATAAAATTAATGCCTGGCTTGAGATTTGTTGATATTGGACAAGGTCATATTGACTGTGAAAGGCTCGGTCAAGTTGAAATATTAGGTCCTAGCGGAGCTGCCGGTATGTATAAAATAAAAACATTGGAGAAAGTGGCTTATAACAAAAGCGGAGAAAAAGAATATTTTGACGAGCTGATGTTTCTGTATAAAGAAGATTGCGATCTTGCCTACAGGATGTATTTGGAGGGGTGTGCTTCCCAGTGTTTAAGCCAGGCAGTGATCTATCATGATAGAACTGCTCACGGCAGAGGGCAGAGCAACATGGCGGTAGCTTTAAATAGTAGCAGTAAGAGCAGGCAAGTAAAAAAATGGTCCTTCCTAAATCAGCAAATAATATTGGCTAAATATTGGAATAAGCAGAGTTTGACCAATAAGTTGGCTATAGTTTGGATAGAATTAAAAATGATCGTGTTTGCCGTTTTCTTTGAGCAATACTTGTTGGGCCAACTTTGGAATTTATTTAAAATTCGCAAACAAATTAGAAAATACAACTGGTAATGCAAAAAGATTCTCTTTGTATTCGTCTATTGTTTGCCTATATTATATGGATTTATCCGTGATTATAGTTTCTTGGAATACAAAAAAGCTTTTAAAAAAAAATTTGAATGCTTTATTTCAATCCACACCAGGTTTTGATTTTGAAGTGTTTGTTGTGGACAATGACTCTTGTGACGGCAGTGTCGAAATGGTAAAAAATGAGTTTCCACAAGCTAAATTGATAGCCAACAATAAAAATGTCGGTTTTGCCGCCGCCAATAATATGGCTATAAAACAAGCCAAGGGAGAATATATCTTATTGCTTAATCCGGATATGAGAATTTTTCCTGATACCTTAAACAAGATGTTGTCTTGGATGGAGGAACATCCGCAGGCTGGCATAGCCAGCTGCAAATTGGTGGATGGTAACGAGGAAATAATTCCTCATGTAAGAAGATTTCCAAGGTTTTGGGAGCAATCGGCAATTGCCTTAAAACTTCCCCATATTTTCCCTGGTATTTTAAATAAGTATATTTTAAAGAATTTTGATTATGATAATGAAGCAGAGGTTGATTCTGTGCGGGGGTCTTTTTTTATGATAAGAAAGGAGGTTATAGAAGAGCTTGGGGGATTGGATGAAAGATATTTTATATGGTTTGAAGAGGTTGATTATTGTAAGCAAGCTAAAAAAGCCGGGTGGAAAGTGATGTATACTCCAGTCCCCAGATGTTTGGACTATGTGGGCAAAAGTTTTGTTCAGGTTCCTAAGGGCAAAACCCAAAAATATTTTCAGGACTCTATGCTTAAATATTTCCGCAAATGGCATCCGGCTTGGCAATATTGGATTTTGAAATTGTTATGGGTTCCGGGTTTATTGATTGTTTATATAAATAATAACCTTAAAAAGAAGTATTAAATAGGTTGTGTTTTATAAAATTGAGGGTGCACAAAGTCTTTCAAAAAGCTTTTCGCGTATGATTTATACCCCCCGCGATAACTTTTTGAAACCGAATTGATATATTCTTTCATTAAATTTGAATTTAGAGTCTCACATAATTCATAAAGATTAATATCGTTTTTTGGCTTAACGCAATATCCTGCATAAAAACTAGTTTTATCATCTTCTATTACATAAAAACGAGGCATAAGATTCATTGTGCTGGTTATGATTTTTTTATCGAAGCTTGTTTTTAGTCCTTGACTTCTTCCAAAAGCGTAAAATTCTTTATAATCTTTTCCACCACCCTTATCTCTCGTTTCCAAAATATCACGTTTTTGTAAAAAATATTTATAGGCTTCGGGATAATTTTTTTGAAAAATATTTTTAGGAATTACTTTTTCGTTTTTATACGGAAAAATCAGAAAAAGATTTTGACTTTTTCCTTTGTATGTCGATGCCTTAATGATTGGAACGCACAAATCTTTTTCAATTTTAAAATTATTAAGAAAAAAATAATTTTCATCGTCTTTATTCGGCGAAAAAATATAAATGCTGTCTTTTAATGTGGCTATTCCATAATGGATATTGGCAACTTCTTGAAGAGTAGAATAGTTTTTATTAAGTTTAACAATTTTATCTAAATATTTTTTATCAAAAAATTCCCACCTTTCCGATCTCATATGCTGGGCTGATATTGTTTTATATTCTAAATTTTCAAAGTCATTTTTAAAATTCTCAGTGTATAAAAATTTTGTAGTTTTTTCATTTTGTAAAAATGTAATTGCAGTATACGCAGTAGCATCTTTAAATACTTGAAAATGGTCAAAATTTATTATCTTGATTAAATGTGGAAGCATTAAATTGCGCAGATTTTTTCCCGTTGCTGAATGAAAATGGGAATTGGGAGTAATAAAGGCAATTTTGCCATTTTTATTTAATAACTTTAATGCTTGTTCGAAAAAACAAAAATACAAATCAATGGAACCGTTTGAGGCGGTAATATAATTTTTTTGCAGTTGTTCTTTTCTACTGTTTAAATTTTGTATACGAATGTAAGGAGGATTGCCAATTATAAAATCAAATCTTTCACTAAAATTATGAAAACAAAAATCATCTGTGATTGCATTGAATTTTTTTATTTTGTTTTTTGATAATTTCTGTAAGTTTTGTTTTGTTTTTTCTATATATTCATCTGATATATCGGCAAAATAAATATTTTGTTCTATAACCTCGCCTATATTTTTGCCTGTTAATTTTGAAAATTTTTGCGCGGCGATAGTTGCAAATACTCCCTCGCCACAACCGGCATCTAAGATTTTCTCATCGCCTGATATTTTTTTGCTATTAAATATTTTTTCAACCATAAAGTCAACTACCCATTCAGGGGTAAAAACGACTCCGTTTTCCTTTTTTTTGATTGCGTTCATGTTTATATTATAGCGTGTTTTAGATTAAAATAAAAATTGTTTTTTTTGCGATTCAAGAAACAGAAAAAATACCATATTTCCCTCTATAATTAAAGAAAAAGAAATTTGAAAATTTTTTAAAACAATTGGGCGTTAGCCCAAAAAAAACATATATTTCAGCTAACGTCTTCGGTGTATGCGAAGTTGCGGAGCGAAGGGGAACAGTTTGGGTGAGCGTAAGCGAACCACATACACCATGTTATACGCCCTTGGTTTTCTTCTCTACCCAGTGATGAATCCTTTGTTAACTCCATCTTCTATTGCATTTTCCAATTCTTGAACATAGCTCCGGCACAACTCCAAAACATCTTCACTTCCACTCCAGTCATTAAATTTATACTTGACTTCCGTAACTGGTGAAGTTTTTGGCTTTTTAGGCATTGGTTCTTCAGGTTTCCCAGAGGAATCTTGTTCCTTTATATTTCCATCTTTGTCCAGAGTGGTAATTGAACTCGAGTCTGAAATATGCATATTATCTGTAACTTGTAATTTCTGGTCTGCTCGAGGTTGGATAGGTTCGATATGGATATTATTGTCACGTTTATCTTTTAAAAACTTCAATACAGGATTGGTTAAAATACGATTATTATACCACTTTTGCCCTTTTGATTTTGATTTTGTTTCCTCTAATGCATACTGCAACACTGAGCGAGCGGAAGAAAGGAATGCGCTTAGGTTGTACTTAAAATACTCCTTATGTCCTTGTTCTTGTTCCTCAATCATTTTAGAATAGAAGTATTGTGTCTCTCTGAGTTTCTTTCTCTCATGCATAAGGTTGTGTCCATAGAATTTAAAAATAAGATTTTTTATTATTCCGCCTAAGTTTTATATCCGAAAGAAGAGTAAAAGGCGCGCGATTAAAGATATTTTGTTAGATATTTTTTTAGTTCCCCGTTGATATCTTTCCTTTCCATGGCATAAGCCAAGGTGGCTTTTAAGTAATTCAGAGGGTCCCCCGTAGTCATCCATTCTCCATTCTCCACTTTTTTAGCCATAAATTTTCCTTTGTTTTGAACATATTTTTTAATAGCATCCACCATCCACAGTTCATTATCTTTGCCTAAACTCGTATTTTTAAGTATTTCCACTATATCTTGATTTAAAATCATTCTTCCGAAATCAGCTAAGTTAGAAGGAGCATCTTTTAGGGCAGGCTTTTCCACTATATCTTGAATCTCCATAGAGTTTTCTTTGAGTTTTACTATACCGTAACGATCAACCGTTTCTTGAGGTACTTCTTGAACTCCGATCATAGGGAGCCCGTATTGCTCAAAATCATTTATCATTTGTTTGGTAAATGATTCTTTAGATTTGACTATGTCATCACCCCAGACAAAGACAAAAGGTTCGTTTTTGGTTAAACTGGCGGCTGACAATACTGGGGTGCCGGTGCCATAAGGTCCTTTTTGGCGTACATAGATAAAATTGGCCATCTCTGAAATGTTTTTTATTTGCTGTAACCTTTTTTCTTTGCCACTCCTTTTTAACTCTTCTTCTAGGGCCCAACTTTGATCAAAATGGTCTTCTAATGGTTTTTTATCCCATTTAGTAACTAAGATTATATCCTCAATCCCGGCTTCTACTAACTCTTTCACTACTAACTGAATGATGGGTTTGTCCACTATAGGGAGCATTTCTTTTGGCATGGATTTGGTGGCAGGCAATAGTCTGGTACCGGAACCGGCAACTGCCACAATAGCTTTTTTGATCATAATAATAAGATTAAAAATTATTTTTTATTTTTCAGGGCTTGTTGTTTTAATATGTTTGTAGCGTTTTATGATAGTGGAAAGTTTATATCAATTGTATATAATACCATATCATTTTATTTTTGTTTTTAGCAACAATTTTTGGTAATGTGCATACACATTTGTCGGTTTTAAATTAAGCAAAGCATTTTAAATTAAGCAGAGCTTAATTGTTGAAAGATGAAAGATGAAAGATGAAAGAATAATTTGCCTTTGGCAAATTGTTCAAAGATGAAAGATGAAAGAAAAAAAATTAATTGTTGAAAGCTGAAAGCATAATTTGCCTTCGGCAAAATGTTGAAGGTTGAAAGTTGAAAGTTGAAAGCTTTGAGTTTTTAGCTTTAAGTTTTAAGCTTTTTATTGTATGACATTATCATGTTGCTTTGACACATTATTTACTTCTATTGACATATTTATTTTTTTATGTTAATTTAAGAAAAGTCAGTCAAAGTACTGACCATTCTTCCAAAAGGAAGAGTGAAAAATATCAAAAATTTAGAAAAAATAGTCGAATTTTTGTCTTTGGTATTTATTAAGTTAGTTTTTATTTTCAACATTTTACATGCAAGGAACTATCAAAAAACTGACTGATAGGCAATATGGCTTTATCACCCAAGAAGACAACAATCAAGACTTATTCTTCCATGGCAATAGCTTGGAAGGTGTTAGTTTTGAAGAGTTGAGAGAAGGTGATGAGGTTACCTTTGAGGTTGAAGAAACCGCTAAAGGTAGTGCCGCAGTCAATGTTAAAAAAGCTTAACACTTTTTTAGAGCATTAAGGTAGGCTCAATTGGGTCTGCTTTTTTG
>JAGXOH010000035.1 GCA_023659985.1 Candidatus Falkowbacteria bacterium LH_S3
GTTTTGACTTTTGACTTTTGGTTTTGACTTTTGACTTTTGAGCTTTGAATTTCAATCATATTTCATTTGGCATTAGGATTTTGGATTTTGGATTTCATTTAATTTTTGGATTTTGGATTTCATTTGGCATTAGGATTTTGGATTTTGGATTTCATTTGACTTCTTACTTTTTATTTATTATTTATTATTTAGTCATTTGGATTTTGGATTTCATTTAAATTTTGGTTTTAAGTTTTGACTTTTGGTTTTGACTTTTGAGTTTTGAGTTTTGCGTTTCAATCATATTTTATTTGTCATTTGACATTTGAGCTTTGGATTTTGGATTTCATTTAATTTTTGCGTTTTAAGTTTTGAGTTTTGCGTTTCAACCATATTTCATTTGGATTTTGGATTTTTTGTTAAAAGTCTCTTATTCTTGCTTCAAATTTTTCCTTTAATCTTTCAAATAATTTTTGTTGAAGTTCATCTACTTCTTTTGCTTTAAGAGTTCTTTCATCTGATCTGTAGACTATATGAAAAGCTAAACTTTTCTCTTTTTTATCTAATTTCTCACCTTGATAGACATCAAAAAGTGTTACTTCTCTTATTAAATTGCTAAAATTATCTATTTCTTGCTTGAGGCTATTATACAATATTTTAACATTTACAACAAACGCCAAATCTCGCTGAACACAAGGATATTTATTTAATGATTTAGCAACCTTGATTTTCCCAGATGTCAAATTAAAAATTTCCCTAAAAATTATTTCCCCTGTCACTACTTTCTTTTTAATTCCCAATGACTTTAAAACTTCTTCTCTTACTCCGGAAACAAACCCAACATCCTTGTTATTAACTATAACTTTGGCAAACAAAGAAGAATCTGACCATTTATTTAAAAAATCACTAGGTTCAAATTTAATACTTAAATCCAAAGCTAAAAACAAATATTCCAACCTTCCTTTTAACCCGCTAAACACATTTCCTGTGGAAGATGCTTCTATTAAGCCTAATCTCTTTTCCTGAAAGGGGAGTTTTTCTTCACCTCTATCATCTTTATTGGTTTCTCCGGAAAAATTCAAATAAACATTGCCTAACTCAAATATCTGGAAATGGTCATAATTAGCCTGATTCTGTTTAACGTTATCCAATAAATTTGTGGTCAAATTCTTTCTAAGTAAAGTGTGCTGTTTGGATATAGGATTTAATAATTTTATGTATCCGGAATGATCTATATTTAATTTCTCTAATTTCTCTTCGTTTATAAAAGAATAATTATAAGTTTCAGTCATAGCGCAACCATAGGCTAACAACTCCTTGATGTGTCTCTCTAAGTTCCGTTCTTTGTTTATAGAAGGGGGCACCATTTCCACTTTAGGCATCTTCGGAGTTAAATTATTATAACCATAAATACGGGAAATCTCCTCTACTATGTCCTCTTTTATGGATATATCCTTAGTCGCTCTCCAAGTGGGAATATTTATTTTTAAAACCTGGTTGTTCTTGTTGTCTTGTTCAGTCTTAAATCCCAGTTTATCCAAAAGATCAATAATCTTACCTTGAGTTATATCGCTACCAATCTTTTTAGCCACCCAATCCAAATCCAGATCAATAGGACCCAAATTCAAATTAAAATAAGATCGCTTATCCTTATCAGTGGCTGTGTCTGTCAAAGCGCTCCCGGATTCGGCATTAGAACATACTTGCTTAACTAAATCCAGACATCTGGCTATAGCTAATTCTGTCAAATAAGGATCCAAAGATTTTTCAAAACGAGAAGAAGAATCAGTTCTCAGATTTAGCCTTTGAGAGGTTTTCCTAATGTTGATTGGATTAAAATTAGCTGCTTCCAATATTATAGAAGTAGTTTGCTCATTAACTTCTGTTTCTTGACCACCCATTACCCCAGCCACAGCAATAGGCTTTTGCTTGTCAGCTATAACTAAGTTTTCCAAAGATAGTTCTCTCTCGTCTCCATCTAAAGTAATGATTTTCTCACCTTGTTTTGCTCTCCTGATACGAATGCCATCAACCAACGCGGAATCAAAAGCGTGCATAGGTTGACCGGTTTCTACCATTACATAATTGATAATATCCACAATGTTATTTATGGGTCTTAAGCCAACAGCAGCCAATCTTTTTTGTAACCAAGCCGGTGACTCCTCTACTTTGATATTATCAACTTGAAGACCTATATATCTGGGGCATAGATCAGAAGCCTCATTCTTGATGTCCAACTTCTCTTTATTTGGTCTTTGAATTTTAGTAGTCATAATATGACCAAAAGAGGAGCTTTTTTTACAATCCAGGAAAACGGCCACTTCCCTGGCTATACCCAAATGCCCCATCAAATCAGGCCTATTAGTCAATGATTTATTGTCTACCTCAAACAAAATATCATCAAAATCAAAGTATTCAGCTAAACTCTGACCCTGTTTAACTTTTTTGTTCAGTATCATTATTTCACTATGATCATCACCCAATCCTAATTCGTCTTCAGCGCACAACATACCTTGGGACTTTTTGCCCCGAACTTCGGTTTCCTCTATTTTACTACCATTCTCCAAAATAGCTCCAGGCAAAGCTACCGGAACTAATTGATCTTTTCTAATATTAAATGCTCCACACACAATGTTCAATTCTTGTTTTCCGATATCCACCTCAACCAATTGCAATTTGTCTGCATTAGGATGTGATTTTACCTCCTTAATCTTGCCTACCAATATATTGCTAAATTTTTCTGTTTGTTTTTCCACCCCTTCAATCTCTACTGTATGCAAAGTTAACTTTTCACCCAATTGCTCTGGAGAGATATCCTTTGGAATTTTTACTAATTCTTTTAACCAATTATAAGATAAATACATAAATATATTTAGAGACCAACAACCAGTAACCAACAACTAATTTTATGTCTCAGTTACCGGTCCCTAATCCCCAGTTGCTCTGTTTTTAAATATCACAGGGTATATCAACAAATTCAACTTCTACATTGAATTTCTCCTTTATTAATTCACCTAAATTATAAATACCCAATTTTTCCGTATTGTAATGACCGGCGTTTATAAAATTAATTCCAGTTTCTTCTATGGCTCTAACCTCACTTTCTCGAATATCCCCGGCAATATAGGTGTCCACCCCTTGCTCAGCCGCAACTTTAAAATTAGGTGACGAACCTCCAGATATAATACCCACTTTATAAACTTTATCTGGACCAGCATTAATAGTATAAATATCGGTTTTTAACTTTTCTTTTACTTTCTGAGAAAAATTGCTAAAATCCATTGGTTCTTCCAATTCTCCTATAAATCCAATATCAAACTCTTCTAAATTTTTAACCCCAAATTCTTGAGCAAGACTGACATTATTACCTATTTTAGGATGAGCATCCAGAGGCAAATGGAAGCCAGCCAAATTGATATCATATTGGAAAAGAGTTTTAAGCCTGTTCTTAAGAAAACCCTTAAGTTGAGGAGGGTCACCCACTTGTTTTCCAAATAACCCGTGATGAACCATAATCATATCTGCTTGTTTTTCTATAGCTTTCTCTAACAATTTCTGTGAAAAAGTTACTCCGGTAACGATTCTTTCCACTTCTTCTCTACCTTCTACTTGCAGTCCATTCTTGCACCCATCTAAAAAATCAACCACTTTTAAATAGTCTTCTAAAAATTGAATAATTTTATTTCTATCAGCCATAAAATAAAAAAATTAACTAATTTAAAATTGCTCTAAAAATCTCAAATCTCCGCTATTAAACATTCTAATATCTTCAATGCAATATCTCATCATTACTAATCTGGTTAAACCTAGGCCAAAAGCAAAACCTGAATACTTATCAGGATCAATACCGCCATATTTTAAAACCTTAGGATGAACCATGCCAGCAGGCACCAATTCCAACCAACCACTGTTTTTGCAACTAGGACAACCATGCCCCTGACAGATAGTGCATTTAATATCCATTTCTATAGCCGGTTCTACAAATGGAAAATATCCAGGCCTGACCCTTGTCTCCATTTTTTGCCCGAAAAGACCATCTATCAATTCTTTTATAACCGCTATTAAGTTAGTAACCGATATATTTTTGTCCACCATAATTCCTTCCATTTGATCAAAGGTATGTTCATGGCAGGCGTCAATGACTTCGCTTCTATAAACCCTACCCGGAACCACTGCTCGGAAAGGGGCTCCGTGTTTTTGCATCCCTCTGACCTGAACCGGAGAAGTGTGTGGCCTCATTAATAAATCAAGATCTTTATTTTCCTCATCTTTATTATATAAAGACGACTTATCAATATAAAAAGTATCTTGCATATCTCTAGCCGGATGATCTTTGGGCATATTTAAAGCTTCAAAACAATAGTAATCACTTTCCAATTCTGGTCCATCCAGAACTATAAAGCCCATAGATCGAAATAAATCTTCCAATTCGCTTTGAACAATGGTTAGAGGATGAATATGCCCTTTGTCTATTTTTTCTCCTGGCAGACTAACATCAATAAAACTCTCCTTTTTAACTCCACCTTCTTGGTTCTTTTTTTGAGAAAACTCTGCTTGTAATTCATTTTTAATATCATTAGCCAAGCTTCCAACTTCTTTTCTCTCGCTTTCTTTCAAGTCTTTTAAACCTCTTAAAACCTTAGTTATTTTTCCTTTTCTACCTAAATATTTAATTTCTGCTTGCTTTAACTCTTCAAGACCAGAAGCGGATTTAATGCTTTGCAAAGCTTCTTCTTTAAGTTGTTGTAATTCTATTTTCATAAAACTTTCTCTTTTTCTTATTACTTATTCTAACAGTCTAACAATCCAAAATTATTAAATAAATTAAATACTTCCTTTAACAATTCGATTGCGATCATAAGTAACTAAAAAATATTCTAATAATGTTAATCCAAATATTAATAAAAATAAATTAACCCAGCTAAATAAATCTTGAGATATTAATATTAAAACAGAGATCATCAACAATCCAATCAAAAAGGATTGTCTAAAAGCGGCTTTAACAGAACGAAATACTAATTCATGCTTTAGCAAGACGAATCTTACCAAAAAACCAACTATAGCCGCAGTCCCCATAATTGCTAAGAATAAAGAGCCATAAAACAACATAAAACCAATCCAATTTGTATGAAAAGGGTCAGTCATATTTAAGATCAAGGCAAGTATAACCCAACAAACTGCAGTTGTTATTGACATTATTATTAAATAAGAACGTAAAGTCATAAAAATTATCTTAAATACAAAAACAAATATAAATCTTATTTTTCCAACTGAATAGTCTGTGTAGGATAAGCCATTTCTATTTTTTCTTTTTGAAAAATTTCTGCTATATCAAAATTTATTTGTTGTTGAATATCCATATATTCAATATAATCAGCTGTTTGAATATAGTAAACAGCCTCAAAAACAAGACTATAATCTCCAAAAGATTTAAAATGTACACGCTCCACTTCTGTTTTATCTTGAGCTTCAATTGTTTTCCTTAATATACTAGGAATCTTTTTTAATTTCTCTATATGAGTATTATAAATCGCTCCGATAGTAAACACCACTCTCCTGTATTCCATAACTCCAAAATTCCTAATTTCAGCTGATGTTAACTGAGAGTTAGAAACAACCAATTCTTCTCCTTGCAATAACTCCACCCTGGTGGTTTTGATACCTATATGTTTAACCGTGCCATAATTATTGCCAACCGCGATAAAATCTCCTACTTGAAAAGATTTATCTAAGTAAATAGATAAGGAGCTAAAGACATCTCCTAAAACATTTTGAACCGCCAGAGCCACGGCTATTCCTCCGATACCTAAACCTGCTACTAGTGAAGTTATATTATAACCCATATTAGCAAGCAATAAAGCTATAGCACCGGCCCACAAAGCAATTTTAACTAAATTAACCATCAACCTAACAATACCTCCACTTTCTTGAATATCTTGCTCTTGAACACCCCCCTCTTCTTTTCTGCGCTCTTTTATAACCTTATTTACCCCCCAATCAATAACGGTCTCTAAAAATTTGACTACATAATAAACAACAGCTACCAAAGTCACATAATAAATGATTTTTTCTGCCACAGAAGAAGAGTTAATAAATTGAAAAGCTATATAGATAGAGACTAATACATAAAAAGGCCAGTGTATCGCTTTTATCCCGTCCATAACCAAATCGTCAAGGAGAGTTTGTGTTTTTTTTGAAATTTCATGGAGGCGGTAAACAACAATATTTTTTAAAATATATAAAACCGCTAAAACCGCTAAAAAAATACCTAAACTAATAAGCCAATCTTTAACAGAATTACTAAAAAATGTGAATTGTAATACTTGTGATAAAGTCATAAAATTACAATAACAAAGCTAAATATCCTCATTTTTAAAAAATTTTGAACTTAGTGTGTTTTTATTATTTATTACCCAAATTGTCTCAATTGCCCTGCTAAATTTTCTAATTCAGTTTTTACATTCTCCAATTTCTGTTTTTCTTTATTCACCACCTGCTCTGGTGCCTTGTTTATAAACTCTTTACTGTCTAATTTTTGTTGAGTATTCTTTTTTTGTTTTTCCAGATTGGATATCTCCTTAGATATCCTTTCCTTTTCCTTATCTTTATCAATGGCTCCAAGTAAATAAATTTCTATCTTGCCGGTTACTGTATATATAGCTTGGGCTTGTTTTTCCACTTTTTCCCTGATTATTAAATTATTAATTCCTGTTCTCATATTCTGAACTAGTATTTGATTGTCTTTAATTATATCCATATATTTATCAGCTCCTATGATCATTTCCAGCCTACGTCCTGGATCAACATTGTTCTCTGCTCTGGCGTTCCGAATAGCGCTAATAACATCCTGAACTATCTCAAAATCATCCGCTTTTTCTAAATCATCGTTACTTAATATTGTAACATTTTTCACCCATTTTTCAGATATCAATAAACTTTCATTATATTTTTGCCAAATAGCCTCGGTAACAAAGGGAATGAATGGGTGCCACATCTTTAATAGATTGTTTAGTATATACAACAATATATCATTCTTAGGTCCCTTATCTTCAAACTTGGTTATCTCTAAATACCAGTCAGCCAGTTCTTCCCAGGTATAACGTTTCAATTTCTCTCCAGCTTGAGAAAATTTATATTTTTCCAAATCCTTAGTAACTTCCTTGAATAGCTCATTAAATTTTTTTAATATCCATTTATCTGCCAAAGTAAAATCCTCTGATGAATAACCTTCTAAGCTTCCAGAGGTATTCTGGTCTATCTTATTTAATATAAATCGGCTAATATTCCATAATTTATTTACAAACTTGCTAAATCCGGCTATTTTTTCATCACTTAAGCAAGAATCATGGCCTGGAGTGGAGCCAATCATTAAAGAAAAACGAACAGCATCAGTGCCATGTTTATCTATCATATTCAAAGGGTTAATAACATTACCTTTGGACTTACTCATTTTTTTGCCTTGTCCGTCCAAAATCAAACCATGGAGATAGACGTCATAAAAAGGTATATCCCCTACGGCATAAGTAGTCATAATTATCATTCTTGCAACCCAGAAAAATAATATATCATAACCTGTTTCCAAGACATTTGTAGGGTGGAAATTATTAAAATCTTTATTATCAATAATAATATTATTTCCTTCCTGAATTATTTGATTAGGATCAGAAGCTAAAGTGGAAAAAGTCCATAAACCTGAAGAAAACCAAGTATCTAAGGTATCCTTATCCTGCTCCCATCCTTCCTCTTGAGGCTCTTCCACTCCTATATATCTTTCATCTCCTCTGTACCAAACAGGAATCTGGTGTCCATACCAAATCTGCCGGCTAATGCACCAATCTCGTAAATTATCTATCCAATTAAAATAATGTTTTTCAAATCTTTG
>JAGXOH010000036.1 GCA_023659985.1 Candidatus Falkowbacteria bacterium LH_S3
TTAAGTTGTAGTTTTTAGCTTTAAACAACATTAATTATCCCCAAAGTGTAACCTTAACCCTGCAACAGTACAAAAAATATTTAATTTCTATCCTCTTTTTGCTCTTCCATAACAACAGCCACAACCCGCAACTCGTCAAGATCAACTAAGGGTTCAATGTTAACATTTTGCCAGACTTTGTTGCTTTGCTTATCTACTTTTGTCACCCTGCCGATAATCAACCCAGGCGGAATATTCTTTTCCAATCCCGAAGTTACCACCATATCCCCAACCTGAATATTTTCAATTTGAGGAACAAACTCCATGGTAACAGTAAGACCCATCTCTCCCTTAGCTACTCCCATTACTCTATTTTCATTTTGAACAGTAGCTGCCAATTTACATTCCTTACTGGTTAAAAGCTGTACTTTAGCGCAACCTTTCTTAACCTCAGAAACCTTACCTGCAACAACACCTTCACTATTAACCACGATAGCTCCTAACTCTATGCCATCACCAGCGCCCTGGTTAATCAAAATACTCTTCTTGCTTTCTCCTGAATCTAAATTTAGGGTAGTAGAAACTACTTCGGAAAAAACCTTATTAAAATCTTTATCTTTGAAAAAATCAAGATATTTGCGCAATTTCTCGTTTTCCTGTTTTACAGCTTCCAATTCAGATTTTTCAGCTAATAATTGATTAACTTTTCCTTTTAATTCTTGATTCTCTTGAACTAAATTTTTCTTGTCATTGTCTGTGTTAAGAGAATTATTAATTCCTTGCCCCCAAGCATAAAAAGTGGAAGCCACCGGATTCGCCAACTTAATTACAAAATTTTCCACCGGAGATAATAAATTAATATAATGCAAAAAAATAAGTAGCAAAACAGCTACCAATGGATACACTACGGCTTTTTTAAATAATTTGGAAAACATGTTTTAAAAGGCCTTAGATTTAACTGTTTTATATATCCTTAGACCCGAATTCAAAAGACCCGAATTCAAACAAATCTTTAATTAAGCTTCGTTGCTTCCAGGCACAAGCACCTTTTGCAATAAAGGACCATCGTTCAAAAGTGCTCCCACACCCCTTGCTACGCAAGTCAAAGGATCATCAGCTACACGAACCGGAATTTTTGTAGCTTGGGATATTTCCTTATGCAATCCTCGCAACAAAGCCCCTCCTCCGGTTAAATAAATTCCTTGTTCATATATATCAGCTATGAGCTCCGGAGGTGTAACTTCCAGAGTAGTTTTTATATTTTCAATAATTTGATTTATGCTCCTACTTAAAGCATTTCTTACCTGAGTATCATTTATCATTACCGCTTTAGGCAACCCGTTCATAAGATCCCGTCCCTTTATTTCCATTTCCAGCTGCTCTTTTAACTGAGTGGCAGAGCCAATTTTAATCTTAATATTCTCAGCTGCCTGTTCACCGGTTAATATATTAAACTCTTCCCTGACATATTCCACTATATTGCTGTCAAAAACATTACCTGCTATATTCAATGATTTCCAACTAACTACTCCTCCCAAAGAAAGAACTGCGATCTCAGTGGTACCACCGCCGATATCAACCACCATGTTAGCCTGAGGCTCGGTTACCGGTAATCTAATACCAACAGCTGAGGTCATAACTTCTTTCACTAAATGAAACTCGCGGGCTCCGGCTGATTTAGCTGCGTCTTCTACTGCCTTTTTTTCTACCTCAGTTATCTCTAAAGGAATTCCTATTATGGTTCGCGGACGAGGAGCTAAGACAAAGGATTCGCTATGAACCTTATCAATAAAATGCTTGATCATTTTTTCAGTTACTTCAAAATCAGAAATAACTCCATTCACCAAAGGATGGACAGCTTTAATATGTGAAGGAGTTTTTCCCACCATTCTTTTGGCGCTTTCTCCCACGGTCAAAACTTCATCAGTTCTGGTATTCACTGCTACTACTGACGGTTCATTGACAATAATTCCCTTCTCTGGAGTATAGACCAAAGTATTTTTGGTTCCCAGATCAATACCTAAGTCCCAGCTGAATTTTCCCAATATTTTATTAAACATAAATTCAAAAACCAGAAATTGGAAACCCAGAAATTAAGGGGGACCTAATTTATAATTTCTGGTATCAATTCTTCTAAGTTTAAAGCTCTCTCCTGGTTCTCATTTCTCTTCTTTAACTCTATTTTATTCTCTTTTATCATTTTTTCACTAACAACTATCCTATAAGGACATCCGATAAGGTCAGCATCTGCGAATTTCTCTCCTGCCCCCACATCCTGCCTATCATCATATAAAACTTGTATATTCTTATCTTTTAATTTTCTGTATATATACTCGGCTTGTTTTTTAACTTGCTTGTTTTTGCCAGGCAATTGCAACAAATGAACTTTAAAAGGAGCTACGGATTCAGTCCAACTAAGTCCTTTTTCATCAGCAAATTTTTCAGCTAAGACCCCCATAATCCGCGTAGGACCCATACCGTAAGCACCCATATAAATCGGTTTTTTATTCCCGTTTTCATCATCATAATAACAACTAAAACTTTCTGAAAATTTAGTGTTTAAAGGAAAAATATTTCCAGTTTCTGAGGCTTTAAAAACCTCATAAACCTTTCCAGAATCAGGGGAAATATCTCCAGGCTTGATTTCTTTGATATCATAAAATTTTTCCGGCTCGCTTATATCCTGACCAAAATTAACATTATTGTAATGGTAATTGGTTTCATTAGCGCCGATAGCAAAATTCTTCAATCCTTGCAAAGAATCGTCCATATAAATGTCTATATCCTCTGAAAGACCTATTAATCCGCTGTAGCCAGATTTAGCGCTGGTTATCTTCTCTATCTCACCTTCATCAGCAAAACGGAAACCTTTGAATCCGATAATTCTAAATAATTTTTCTTCATTTATATCATAATCGCCTCTTAAAGCGGCAGCGATAAAATTTCCTTCTTCATCTTTATATAGTAAAGTTTTTACAGCTTTTTCTTTGGGAATACCCAAAAATTCAGTCAATTTGGCTATGGTTTTTATACCTGTAGTTGCAACTTTTTCCAATACTTGCAAATCTTCTTCACCGTTTTCAAGAGAGACACGACCAGGAGCTACCTCCTGATTATAACAAATACCAGAATCTAAATCTTTGAAAACCGTATCTTCACCGTTTTCACACTTAGTTTGGAATTCATGGGAATAATTTTTGGTAAAATCTCCGCCTGAAGCCAAAGCTATAAAAGTATCATTACCAATATCCATTCTCTCAAAGATCTTGGCGTAAGCTTTTTTTGTTAATTCATAAAATTTATATAAATCTTCTTGATTTTTATGAAAACTGTAAAGATCCTTCATTCTAAATTCTCTACCCCGTAACAAGCCAGCTTTGGGCCTGGGCTCGTTTCTATATTTTACTTGTATCTGATAAACAGCCACTGGCAAATCCTTGTAACTGGAAGCGTATTTTTTCATTATAGGGGTAATTATTTCTTCATGAGTTGAATTTAAAATATAAACACTGTTGTTTTGCTTTCTTGATGCTTGATTGGCTCCATCTGCCTTAAACAAAACATCTACCTTTTCCAATCTTTTAGTTTTTTCCCAATTCCATTGTGGAGACAAGGCAGGCATAAGAATTTCTTGACCCCCGATAGCATTCATTTCTTCCCTAATAATATTCTCTATCTTAACAAGCACCCTCCAGCCCAAAGGCAAATAAGTATATACACCTGCCATGGTTTTATCTATAAAACCGGCTCTTATTAAAAGCTGAGAATTTAAACTAACCTCGCCTACAGGAACTTCTTTTAAAGTTTTGCTAAAAAGAGATGTTTGCCTCATAAATCAGGAAATTAAATAGTTTAAATAAGATACAAAATCTTGTTCAAAATTTTTATACATTATTTATTTTTTTATTTACAATATATTTTATCTAAAAACCCTCTTGCTTGTCAAAAATTTAACCTAAGAAAAAATCCTAAGAAAAAACCCTTCAAATTGGAAGATAACCAAAATTTGAAGGGCAAATTAATAGCTTTAATTGTCTTTATCTAAATTTTTTTGTTACACTTCAGTCCTCTTGTTCCATAACACCAATAAAGGAGAAGCCAAAAAAATAGAACTGTAAGTTCCGATCAAGATCCCTACCAACAAGGCGGCTACAAAGCCGGTAATGGTAACGCCTCCTAAGACCAAAATGGAAATCAATACCAAAGAGGTAGTAGCTGAAGTATAAATAGAACGAGTTACAGTTTGTCTAACACTGGTATCAATAGTTCCTTCAAAATTTTGCTCACTATATGGCAAATTTTCTCTAATACGATCAAAAACAACTATACTATCATTAACGCTATAACCAAGCACGGTTAATAAAGCCGCTATAAAAGCGGTATTAATCTCCACTCCGAAGAACTGCCCTAAGATTGCAAAAACACCCAGGACAATAATAGCATCATGGAATAAAGCAATAATAGCGGTTACCCCATACTTCCAAGAAGCAACCGGCTGAGATACTTTTCTAAAAGCCCAGCCTATATAAATAATAATGGCTATAAGCACCGCTATAACTGCGTAAAAAGATTTTCGTTTTAATTCATTGCCAACAGAAGGTCCAACTGAATCAAATTTCTCTTGGACAACACCGCTTCCCAGTTTATCCATTATTTGTTGGTGCGTTTGTTCATCAGTTTCTTGAAATCTAAGAATCATCTCCTTCTCACCTACTGGCTTAACCATTAAATTATTTAATTCCAGATCTGCTAAATTCTCTTTGACTTCAGTAGTCTCAGGTCGCTGTTTTGGAAAAGTTAACTCTAAGGAACTTCCTCCGGTAAAATCAATACCCAAATTAAGCCCCCAAAACACCAAAGAGGTTATGGATAAAACTACTAATAAACCGGAAAAACTAAACCATATTTTTCTTTTTGGGATTATTTTCATATAATTACAAATTAATTTATTTTATTCTAAACTAATTTTTAAGAAAGAAATTTAACCGCTTATAGTTATTTATGTAATTTTTGCAAAAATAAATTTATAACCAAAACAATCAATAATTTTTTGCTTTAACTTTTGATCAACAATTTTATTCTCTTTTCCAACCATGTAGATGGCATTAAATTGATAAAATTCCTGGTTACGACAATAGCGGTAAACATGGATATTAAAATACCCACAAATAAAGTTATGGCAAACCCCCTGACTATACTGGTAGTAAATTGCATTAATATAAAACAAGTGATAAGCGTGGAAATATTTCCATCTCTGATAGACGGCCAAGCTCGCTTAAAAGCCTGAGAAACAGCTTGTTCTAAGGTCTTATCCCTATGTAACTCTTCTTTAAGCCGTTCAAAAATAAGCACATTGGCATCAACCGCCATCCCGATAGATACCACAAAACCGGCTAAACTTCCCAAAGTAAGGGTAACAGCAAATAATTTAAAAACAGCTAAAACCAATATACCGTAAACAATTAATGACAATACCGATAATAAACCGCTTAATCTATAAATTATGATTATAAAGATAGCTACCAAAGCAAGACCTATAATACTGGCTTGCAAGCTATTATCTATAGATTTTTGCCCAAGACTAGCTCCTACGGTTTTCTGACTAACAAGTTCAATAGGAACCGGCAGGGCTCCGGCGTTCAATCTTTGGGCTAATTTCTTAGCCTCATCTACTGTGAACTTACCTTCTATAACAGCCTTACCTCCGGCAATAGCTTCATTTACATTAGGAGCGCTAATCAATTCTCCATCTAAAAATATCCCCACTTTCTTTCCCACATTTTTTCTGGTGATCTTTTCAAAAATTTTTCCTCCCTTGTTATTAAAATCCAAGGAAACATGAGGAGTGCCTGTTCTTGAAAAATTAACCGAGGATCCAGCCAAATACTTTCCTGATAATTTGGTATTCTCCCACTTCTTATTAGGTTGCAACAGATCGGATTCTTGCATTTTATCAATATATATCTCCAAAATTTGAAATTCTTTGATTTTTCTTTCTTCTTGCTTATGGATCAAGTGGTAACCGAATTTGGTTTCCACAACATAAGAGATCGTGCCTGTTTCTTGATTAAAAACAGTCTTTTCAAATGGTTCAACCATATCCCCCTTCCTGATCCAACCCAATTGTCCGGCTGTTACACCGGATCCGGGTTCACTAGAATTTTCTTTTACCAAGTCAGAAAAATTGTCCGGATTAGCTCGTTGCCTTAATTTTTTAATTTTTTGATAAGCCTCATCTCTTGAAAGATTATTTTGACATCCTTTCACTCCTTGGTAACAAATCAATAAATGATTTGCCTTAATTTCTTTTACTGGTTCGTCATTAGTATTTTTGGCAATTCTTTGGTCTAAGTATTTAGCCAACACATAACCTTTATCAGTCTCTACTAAATCCGAGGTGGTCTCGCCTGTGTCTAAATCACTAATAGCGTTTACTATCTTTCCCTGGTCACGTTTGGTTATCCATACAGCTTTAGTGCTAAGAGTATCCTCAGAAGGTCTTTTTTCATCATATTCTTCAGTTAAGGCTTGAAAATTGCCACCTGAGAGAACTTTGCCCAAAACTTTTTCCGCATTTTCTTTGGCTTTTTGATTGTAATCTTTTATATTTTGTTTATCCTCTTCTGTTAACTCTTTTTTGGGGTTAGCTTCTTCTTTAAATTCCAACAAAGGTGTTTCCCCTATTTTTTTTATAGCTTGTTCTATATCCTTTACACCAGCTAATTCAGCCGCAATTCGATAACTTCCTTGTCGGCTTTTATTTACTCTGATATCAGGTTCACCAACACCCAAAACATTGACTCTTTTCTCAATAACATCTCTTACTCCTTGAACCGCTGATTCCCGCCTTTTTTCCGGAATATCACTTACATCTGCCTTGTATGTTAAATGAGTACCTCCTTGCAAATCCAACCCCAAATTAAAAGGAATTTCTTTGGTTTTAGGCAGTTGTATGGTATTATTGGTTTTTTCCGCTATCTGATCTGTTAATTGGTTGTATTGCTTACCGACATCCACTAAACCGCTTAAAACCACTAAAATGATAATACCAGCAAAAATCTGCCACAGCCTTCCTCTTTTAGAGGGGTGTAAAAATTTTTCCAAAATATTTTGCTCTTCATTTTGTTCTGTCATATTAAATCGTTTATATGATTATATAAAAATTCAGTTTCTCACCTAAAAGATGACAACACCCATATCCGCTACCTAATAAAAGCTATTTTGACTATTTTATCTAAAATAAAACAAAAATGCAACAGTTTGTATTAGTCCAACTCATTAAATTTGCCAAAGGCAAATTATTCTTTCAACGTTCAACCTTCAACCTTCAACAATTAAGCTTTGCTTAATTTAATGAACTTTCAACAATCTAATTTTTTCTTTCAACATTCAACTTTCAACTTTCAACAATTTGCCGAAGGCAAATTATTCTTTCAACTTTCAACATTCAACTTTCAACAATTTGCCAAAGGCAAATTATTCTTTCAACTTTCA
>JAGXOH010000037.1 GCA_023659985.1 Candidatus Falkowbacteria bacterium LH_S3
ATTTAATTTGTCATTTAGTCATTTGATATTCATTTGACATTTGAGCTTTGTCATTAGGATTTTATTAAGTAATATGATTGACACGCAAAACTCAAAGTTCAAAATTCCAAAATCTACAGGGTATTATGGAGTATAAAATATTATTAAGCAACTGGTCTAATAAATAAAAAGTAAGAAGTTTTAAGATTTAAGTTGTAGCTTTTAGCTTTGAGTTGTAGTTTTTAGCTTTGAGTTTTTAGCTTTAAGTTTTGTCATTTGTATTTTATTGTATGACATTTCTATATTGCTATGACACAGTATTGATTGCCCCTTTTGTTGTCTGATTTGATTTAGTAAAGTATAATAAAAATGAATAGATTTTTCTAATAAATAAATAATATTATGAAAAGTATGCAAAAAGAATTTAAACCGAAGAAATTTCCTTTTATTTTTGTACGTCTTATCTCAGACGTGATTTTGAGTGTAGTTATATTTTTGTTTTATTTTGTGGGGTCGCTTTTTGTGTCTTTGCCCATCTCTGTTTTTTGGTGGGTGGTGGCTTTGGTTCTTTTAGGACTTGGATTTTTCTGTTTTCAGTCTTTTGTTGTTTACAATAAAAGAAAATATATTTTTCATGATGACCGTATATTCCAATACTCCGGAGGTATATTTTCAGATAGTCAAACCGAGCTACTGATAAAAAACATTACCCATGTAAAAAGAGTTTATCCTTTTATAGAATACGGTATTTTCAAAACTGGCCATATTCGTATAGAAGCTGCCGGATCAAGCGAATCTGAGGTGCATATAAATTCGGTGGACAATGTAGAAGAGAAAATGGGATTAGTTGAAGAGGTTATGATAGGCAATGGGTTTAATTTGAGTAAAGAGGATTTGCAATATTCTGAAAATCCCCATCCTTTGGGAGTATCTTTTGAAGTGTTGAAAGATTTTTTAATTACCTCAGGCATTCTGATTTATGTTCTTTTCAATTTAATTTTTGAAATCGTGGACAAAAATACGATATTCGTGTCTTTGTTGATAATACTTTTCATCCCTATTATTTTTTGGTTTGTTTTAAGATTTCTGGATCTTTTAAGAAGAGAATATAAAATTTATTCAACCGTAAGTATTTACACAGAGGGGTTTTTAAACAAACATTACGCTTTTATCCCTTTTAAAAATTTAAGCGACTCCGCTACTACACAAACCATAATAGATAGAATTTTGAACCTTTATGATGTAAAATTAAGTTCCCAGGGAAGCGGGCACGAAATTTTATTTAAGAACTTAAAAAGAGGAAAGCAAGTAAGCGAAACCCTGGATCGCTTGATAGAAGAATACAAGCAACAACCAGTTAAAGAAAGAGAAGGCGCTAAGGAAAAGATACTTTCCCAGGCTGAGTCTGCAAAAAAGAGCGGAACAAGAGGAGAGGAGGATTTGTTTTCAAAATATGAAACCGAATTTACTGATAATTTTCAAATAAATTTGAGCAGGCATTTGCTTCCTTTAGTTTTTTACATTCCTGCAATTTTGATTGGGGTGATTTTTCCTCCAATCCTATTTCCGCTTTTTATAATAATAGTGGTTAATTCAATTCCATTATTGCTTCAAGCTAAATTCACTCGCTATTATATCAAGAAAAAGAGTATGTTTAGCAAATATAAATTTATTAGTTCTAAAGAAGTTGAATTTACCAATGAAAAAATAACTGGAATGGTTGTTAAAAGAAATTTTATTGATTATTGGTTCAACACGGTTACTTTTAGATTTTACTCTATAGGTTCCGGTTCTGATTTGGATTTTAGCCATGTTGATTTTAGTAAGAAAAGAATTGAAGATATTTTAGCTAAATTGGGTCTTTCTTCTCAAAAAGAAGTTTTTAACATAAATTCCGAATTCAGCTTTTCCCAATCCCTCCGAGCTTGGTTTTTCTTGGTATTAATTATAGCTGCGGCTTCTTTGGCTTGGATATTTTATGCAGGAAATTATTTAGCTTCTCAAGGATATAGTTTTTGGTTGGTCTTGGTGCCTTTAATAATTTTAGCCTTTATATGGTTGATAATTTATATTTACCAGGCTTTTTATTATAAGCGTTCCAAGTTGTTTTTTTATGAAGACAAGATTTATTTTCAAAGAGGAATATTTTTTAAGGATTTTTTCTATTCCACTTATAACAACATAAAAGATATAACCATCACTCAATACCCATTTTCTCGAGAAGGAGATTTGCGTTTTAATATAGCTGGAGAAAAGATCGTTCAACAACATAGAAAATCATCAATCCAATCTCATCATTTTAAGATTAAATATGTATCTGACATTCCCACCCAAGATGAACTTATAGATTTTATTCTTTTGCGAAAACCACGCACAAAACAGATTAAAGAATATCTGCAAGAGCCCAGTCGATATGTCGGTAAAACTTTAACAGAAGAAAAGCCTTCTTTAAAAAACCCGATTTTTATAAGCATTATGATTCTTGTCATTCCCAATTTTGCGGTTTTGTTTTTAATTTTTTTTGTCATACATATTCAAAGTCTCCTTATTCTTTTAATATTATGGCTTTTAACGATTGATGCAATTGTCCTGGGAGCAGTATCAATCTATACTTTGGTTAAAAGGTATATAGTTGAAGATATCAGAGTACTTGCCAAGTGGGGAGTCTTCTATAAAAAACAAACCTCGGTAGTTTTTGGAAAAATTAATTTCTTGAACAATAATCAAAAGATTGTGAATAAATTATTTAGAAACGGCAACATTACAGTCAATACCTTAGGTAGTATGCGAGCCGAGCTTGTTATAAAAAATATTAATGGTTTTCAGGATTTTTATCATCGATTGCAAAAGGTGAATAAAAATTTTGATTTAGATGACAATAAATAATTATATCAATAAACCCCTTATTTACATAAGAGGTTTATAATTTAGAGAAAAAAATCCTCCTTATTAAAAAGAGCAGTTTTTTCGGCTAATTAAGCTACATTACTTGAAATATAACATGAATTTTTATTTTGTAAATAGATAAATTATCACTTAGTTAATTTTAGTTTTGAGATTATCTAAGAGCATACTTGCTTTTTAGGATAATTTGTGATTTAATTAAACAATAATTCGTAAAGCAATAAATACTTATTAAAACCTTTAAATGCTTCGTTTTCAGGCGAGGCGTTTTTATTGAAACAAAAATATGGAAATTAGAAATATTGCTATAATAGCGCATGTAGATCATGGTAAAACAGCTTTAACCGATGCTTTGATGCGCCAGACCAAGACTTTTTCCAATGACATCAGCATGGATTCTGACGCCTTAGAGAAGGAAAGGGGAATAACTATTTATTCCAAGAATTCTTCTTTGATCTACAAAAATACGAAGATCAATATCCTTGATACTCCGGGTCACCCTGATTTTAGCTCAGAAGTGGAAAGGATTTTGCGTTCGATTGATTCTGTTCTGCTTTTGGTTGATGCCCAAGAGGGTCCTATGCCTCAAACTAAATTTGTATTAAAAAAATCTTTGCAACTGAATTTAAAGCCGATTGTGGTTATAAATAAAATTGACAAAACAGGAGCCAGACCGAACGAAGTGCTGAATATGATATTTGACCTGTTCGTAGATTTGGGAGCTAATGATGAACAACTTGATTTTGAAGTAGTTTACACTATAGCCAAAGAGGGAATCGCCAAAAAAGACCTGGAAGACAAAGGTAAAGATTTATCTCCTCTTCTTGATCTAATATTGGATAAAGTGGATCCTGCAACAAGTGAACAAGGAAGTGCTGAAAAATTAAAAATGCAACCCTTTAATTTGGCTTATGATAATTATTTGGGAAGAATGGCTATAGGTAGGATATATGGAGGGAAGATCAAAAAAGGCATGAATGTGGTAGTAAAGAAAAACGAACAAGAAAGCAGGATCGGCAAGATAACCAATTTATATACTTTTCGCGGATTTGACCGGGAAGAAGCCGAAGAAGCGGTTGCAGGCGATATTATTATGGTAGCAGGTTTAGCTGATATTTATATCGGAGAAACTGTTTGTCAAGACAAAGACCAGAAATTATTCCCGGCTATTGATATAGACGAACCCACTATTTCTTTGGACTTGATGGTTAACAGCTCTCCTTTTGCTGGTAGGGAAGGAAAATTCGTAACAGGCAGTAAAATAAATGAAAGATTAAAAAAGGAATTAGAAGTTAATGTTGGTTTAAAGATTGATTTTGATACTAGTAGCGGATATTTTAAAATTTTCGGCAGAGGGGAGTTGCATATTGCCATACTTTTAGAAAATATGAGGAGAGAAGGATTTGAGGTTCAGGTATCCCAACCGCAGGTGATTATTAAAGATCAAGATGGGCGAAAACAAGAGCCATATGAAGAGGTTATTGTTGATGTTCCTCAAGAGATGGTTGGGGTCGTAATTGAAAAATTGTCCCAAAGAAAGGGAAGGATGGTCAATATGAAGGCAGATAAAGGTCATCAAAGACTGGTTTTTGAGGTGCCTACTCGCGGTATTTTAGGTTATAGAGGAGATTTTGTGGTTGATACTAAAGGGGAAGGCATCTTTACTAGTCGGGTGATAGGATTTAAAGATTGGGTCGGAGATATCAATCGACACGAATTAGGTTCCATGGTTTCCATGGAAGACGGAAAAGCATTGGCTTATTCATTATGGAATCTGGAAGAAAGGGGAGGGATTTATATTCACCCCAATACAGAAGTATACAAAGGAATGGTAATAGGAGGTGTTTCCAAGGGCAATGATATGTGGGTTAATCCCATTAAAGGTAAAAAGTTGACTAATGTCAGGGCTTCTGGATCTGATGATTCTATTACATTAACTTCTCCGACTGAAGTAACTCTGGAAAGAGGCTTGGAGATAATGAAGGATGATGAGTTTTTAGAAGTAACCCCTAAAAGTATAAGACTAAGAAAACAACACTCAATTCCGAAAAAGAGGAGTTAAGGCAATGTTTTGGAGATAGCTTTAAGTTTTGACATTTGAGCTTTGACATTAGGACTTTATTAAAATAAATGACCAATGACCAAATCCTAATGACAAATGAAATCCAAAATCCAAATGACAAATGAAATATAGTTGGAACTCAAAGCTCAAAATTCAAAGCTCAAAACCAAAAATTAAATGAAATCCAAAATCCAAAGCTCAAATGTCAAATGAATGCCAAATGACTAAATGTCAAATGTTGTAACCTTGTAAGTTATAAATTATATGCCGTGGGTTTCTGGCTTAATATTTTTATGCGTTCAGCGTTAAGCAGTCAAGCTTTGCTTGACTAATTTGGCATTTGACATTAGGATTTCATTTGACATTAGGATTTCATTTGACATTAGGATTTTATTAAGTATTTGAGCTTTGACATTAGGATTTCATTGTATGACATTTCTAAATTGCTCAGAGGTATGACATTTCTATATTGCTTTGACAATTCCATGTTTTTATTTGACTTTTTATATTTTTATTTTATCGTTATTATCCAATCAAAACAAAATAAACTTTAAGTGTAGGTAACTGTTTTTGACAATTAATTTTTATTGAATTATGGAGGTTATTTAACTTAAAAATATCATTAAGATAGTGTATAAATTTTTTGTACCTTTAAAATACAAACCTAAAAGCTTAATTTTACAAATTTAAGGAGGGATAATGGAGATGAGAAGAGTTGTGATAATGATAAGTATTATTATTTGGATTATGGTAATTAGCTGTGCTGTTAATTCAGCTGAATTGTTGGTTACAAAAACTCCAAAGGAGGGGTGTAAATATGGGGAAAAACAAATGAGTAGAATCTATCAAGTAAATTCAGGGGATACGTTTTATGGTTTGTTTGGCCAAAATTGGAAGATAGTGGCCAAAGTAAACAGAGTATCTCCCAGAGCTTTGATGCCGGGAATGAAGCTTGTTGTCCCGGCGGCGCCTGATATGGACGAGGTAGAAGACGAATATTGTCCACTTCCGGAAAAAATAGAAGATAATATTCAGCTATTAGTCGTTTTAAGTGATCAGGTTATAGGCAGGTACAAGGAGAAGAAATTAGAGGCGTGGTTCCCGATTTCTTCAGGAAAAGAAGGACACGAAACTCCGACGGGCTTTTTTTACATATTGGAAAAGAGTAGAATTCACAAATCCAATATCTACCCTAAGCCGGATGGAGGAGAACCTATGCCTTATGCTCTAAGGTTTTTTGGCGCTTATTGGATCCACGAGGGGCAACTTCCAGGGAGACCTGCTTCCCATGGTTGTATCAGGTTAATGCATCAAGAAGCTAAGAAGATCTTCAGAGACGTAGAGGTGGGAGATCGCATTTTAATAAAATAAAAAATAAGTTTTGATTAAACTTACAACGGGAGACAGTAGATCTCCCGTTTTTTATCTTTGATACGATTGATTTACACATTTTGGATTTCATTTGACATTAGGATTTTAGTAAGTAATATAGTTGAAACGTAAAACTCAAAGTTCAAAACGCAAAACCAAAAATTAAATGAAATCCAAAATTCAAAGCTCAAATGTCGAATGAATGTCAAATGACTAAATGTCAAATGTTGTAACCTTATAAGTTATAAATTATATGCCGTGGGTTTCTGGCTTAATATTCTTATGCGTTAAGGGTTGTATATCATATGAAAGTGAACACCTAAATTTTAATTAATTTGTGTAATTTTTCTCTCGACCTTAGAATTAATTTTGAATGATATTTTTTTAATCATTTTTGATTGTTGTTCTTTTTCAAAATAAACGTAGAGTATCTCTTGTTTAAGATTCCATTCATAAGAGAAAGTAATTAATGTAAGATTGTGGTAGAAATACTCTTTGGTTTGAAACATCTATAAAGGCCTTTCTAATTTGTTCCTTATCCTCTTTAACCTGTCTGATGAAGTAAATCTTAGGAATAAAGTTTTTCTTAGGTTTAGATTTTGTTTTTGGCTTCTGATAATGAAGATATTTCTGGGATGATGAATTAAACCATTCTATCTTTTCATCTACTTCTTCTACTGATGTAAAGTCAATCCGATTCCAGAATTTTTTGGAAAATACAGAATTATTTCCTTCAATAGAGCTTTAAGAAAATGGCTTTCTGGCAACAGCAAAGATAGGAATTACATCTTGAGAGAGAAACCATAGAGGAACCTTACTGATTACTCTTGGATGTGGAGAGGAGCCAGCCATAGCAAATCCATTATCCATTTTAACAGCATCTGGTTTTTCAAACTTCTTAAAGAATATCTCTGAATATTTAATGATTTCATTGCCTGTTTCACCTAAAATTCGCTTAAAATAGCGTAATTTTGACTCTTTCTTAAAAGAGAACCCAATAAAGCTAACTGGTTCGGTTCTTCCTTTAATGAATTTGTGACCAATAAAATCTAGTTCTAAAACTCTGTTTGCAATCAGATTGAATATAGTCCATTCTGGATAACAGAGATACTTAGATGCTCCTTTGTGCCTATCTTTTC
>JAGXOH010000038.1 GCA_023659985.1 Candidatus Falkowbacteria bacterium LH_S3
TTACGTTTCAACTATATTACTTACTAAAATCCTAATGTCAAATGAAATCCAAAATATAACCCTAATTGCTGCAATTGTAACAGGAAGTCAAACATTAAATCGGTTCCCCATCGCCTGACCCGGTTATCCCAGTGGAACAAGTGCTACTATAGGTCTTCCTAAGATTTTTACCCAAAAGCCCCAGCTATATAGCTAGGGCTTTTTTATTTGCTTTCAGTTTAAAAAATTGTTAAAATTAAAAAAAGAATTAGAAAAAAACAATAAAGGTCGAATTTTGATAGATAAATCTCTATCAAAAATCATAATCAAATTAATTAAAAATAAAAAATTATGAACAAAAAAATTATGAACAAAAAAATTATTATTGGATTAATAGTATTGATTATAGTATTTTTTGGGATGTGGATTTTTAGAGGGACAAAAAAGGAAGGGACTATTTCCTCTGTTACTCCAAAAGAAGAAACGACAATAAATAGTGTAACGATGGTAACTGATATGGGGGGATTAGGAGATAAAGCATTCAATGATTCAGGTTGGAAAGGGGTTCAAATGGTTACTAAAGAATTAGGATTGAAGTCAGACGTAATTGAAACCAAAGACCAAAAGAATTTGGTTAAAAATGTAGAGCAAGCCGCCCAAACCTCTGATGTGGTAGTTGGATTGGGGTTTTTAATAACAGACGCGATTAGAGAAGTTTCTCCAAAATATCCTAACACCTATTTTATATTGATTGATGATAATGCCAAAATTGAAAGTAATGTAGTTTCGTATATTTTTTATACTGGACAGAGTGGATATTTAGCAGGAATAATTTCTGCAGATACTACTAATAGTAGTAAAATTGGCATTGTGCAGGGTATGGAAATTCCATCGGTTAAGACCTATGTTGCTGGATTTGAGGTGGGGGTTAAAACATGGAATGAAGTAACAGGCGAAAATGTTAAAGTTGATGAAAAGTTAGTGGGTGATTTTGTGGATACTAAAAAGGCAAAGAAGTTAACCAAGTCACTCATTAAAGAGGAAGCTGACATAATATGGGATGTGGCAGGTGGTGCTGGATTAGGAGTGTTTGAGACTGTAAAAGAAGCTAACCGGAAAGCAGGAATTACGGCAGAAGAGGCAAAGAAAGGATTGGAAAGACCTAAATATTTTGCAGTAGCTACAGACATAGATCATGATAGTATGTATCCAGGTGAGGTTTTAGTATCTTCGTTAAAGAAAATTCCTGAGACAGTCTCTATGGCTATCAAAGATATTTATAAAGGAAAGTTTAAAGGTGGGATTCATAATATTGATTTTAAAGATAACGCTACTGGTATTAGCGCCCTTCCCTATACCAAACAATATGTTTCTAAACAGGCGATGAATATCGTTAAGAAGGCAAAGAAGTTAATGAAGAAACGAGATCAAAGATTACTAATTCCTTTGGAGTTTGATGATGTTGATCAGTATGTAGAGGATTTTGTAGTTCCTGAAGAGTTTTTCAAAATACCAGCAGAGTAATTTATCTATTTGTGGATTTGCTGTGACTATCACTCAACTGGAGTCTTGTATAATACAAGATGCGTATGAAATGAGATTAATTTCTAATGCGCAAATGAATCTGAAATAGCCCATTTGTGTTGTGCGTTAGTATGCGAATTGTTTAATTGAAGTATATGCTAATCAATATGATAGACTCACAAACTTCTTAAGTGTGGCGCGAATTAAGATGTTTTAAAGGTTGATTCAGCAATTAAGTTCAAAGTAGTTTCTAAAAAGCCATTAAACAATACAATAATCAATATAATAATTAATCCTGCGCCTTTTATACTTTAAGAGGTGCGGGATTAATTACAAAACCGCCAAAAGTACATGCCTAAAATAAAGATGTTGTACAATTTAATAAGAATCTGACTGAATGGTTGATTAAATACAATTTTAGAAGGCCTTATCAGACATTGAACTACAAAACACCGATTAAGTTTAACAATTCTATTAAAGTATCCTCTATGTACTCATCAATAACAGTTGATTAGAAAATATTATGGTATCTACTAAATAATATGAAATTGTCTATAAGACAGAAAATATTTGGAATTGGCTTATTTCTAACCTTAATTCCTCTATTAATTATTGGTCTTATTTTTCATTTTAGTACTCAACAGTATTTAGCAGAAACGATTAGAGATAATAGAGAGACTCTGACTAATAATACCAGTATAGCGATACGAGACAAAATTTTGAATTATAAAGATTCGTTAGAAACCCTTGCCCACAATTTGACTTATTTAAAAAGTGTTGAAAAGAAAAAAGAATTTATACAAAAATTTCAAGAAGAACACTCACAGAATATTAAGCTTTTATCTTTTACAGATAGATCTGGGCAAGAAATAGCGCGAACTGATAGAGCTGTTTTAAAAGATAAGAGGAAAGAACCAAGCTTTTATAAGATTAAAGAAGGGCAGAAATATTATATAGAATGGTTAAAGTGGAATCCGGTAATAGAAATAGGCAGTATCATATTTTCTGTGCCGATTTTAAAGGATGGTGACTTTCAGGGAGCATTAACTGCAGAGATTTTTCTTTTTGATATTTGGCAACAGACAATAAGCGGCTATGCCAGCCCAATAGATAATATCTATTTTTTTACAGAAAACAACAAACCTATGGCAGAGATTGTCACGACCTTTAAAGAGTTTAAACTGGAAAAAGTTAAAAAAATAGCTAAAGAATTTCCTGTAAGAGAAAAGGTATCTAGTAAAATTATAGATACGAAAATTGGCTCAATGTTGGTTACTGGTAAATCTATTCCTACACTCCAGAATGGGAAATTAATAGTCTTTAGTCCATTACGAGAAGTCTATAAACCCATTTTAACTTTAAGAAACAAAATTATTGTTACAGGGGGTATAGCTTTAGTTTTCCTGATAATAGTTACTATATTTTTCTCTCGATTGATAGTTAAACCGGTTAAAAAGCTTCGGAGAGGAGCAGATATAATTGGTAAAGGTAACTTAGAACATAAGATAGAGATTAAGACTGGCGATGAGATTGAACAATTAGCCAATGATTTTAATGTAATGAGAGAGGAATTAAAAAACTCAAGGGGAAAATTAGAAAAAAACAAGGAAGTTTTAGAAAGAACTGTTAAACAAAGAACTAAAAAATTAGAAAAGACTAAAGATAAATTGGCTAAAACATTAGAGGAAACCCAGGAGGCTAAAAAAAGAGCGGAAAATGAAAAAAATAAAACTTCCGCTATTATATCCAATCTAGTTGATCCTATAATAATTATTAATCCTAATAATAAAATAAGCCTATTCAACCCCAAAGCTAAGGAAATCTTCGGATTTAGCAAATCAGATATTGGCAAAAAGGTAGATAAAAGCGATTATCACTCTATGGAAAACTTTAAAAAAGTAATTGATAAAGATTACCAAGTAATAAAAGGCAAAGATACGGAGCCTAAAAACTTGCAAGAAGAAGAGCTTAATATAGAATATGAAGGAAATACCCTGACCTATAAAATAATCACTACCAAGGTACACGACAATAAAAAAGGATCCCTAGGTACTATGAAAATTTTTTCAGACCTCACTCGAGCAAAAAGAATAAATCGTTTAAAAACAGAATTTGTCTCTATAGCAGCCCACCAATTGCGAACTCCACTTTCTGCTATTAAATGGGTTTTAAAAATGGTGTTAGAAGAAGACGCCGGCCCTCTTAACGAAGAACAAGAGGATGCTTTAAAAAAGGGATTTGAAAGCAATGAACGGATGATCAAACTTGTGAATGACATGCTTAATGTTTCTCGTATTGAAGAGGGACGGCTTGAGTTTAATTTTGCAAAAATCAATTTTAAAGAAGTTTATGAAACAGTAACTAACAATCTTAAAAACAAAGTAAAAGAAAAAGGTATAAAATTTAATATAAAAAAACCAACCAAGATGCCTTCTGTTTATGTAGACAAAGAAAGAATTAGAATGGTAATACAAAATCTCTTAGACAATGCTATAAAGTATACTCCAAATAACGGAACTGTAACCTTAGAAATAAAAAAGCTAAAAGATAAATTAAAAATAAGAATCAAAGATAACGGTGTGGGCATTCCTCAGAAAGATCAACAAAGATTATTTACTAAATTTTTCCGAGCAGAAAATGTAAAAAAAATGCAAACAGATGGAAACGGTTTGGGATTATTCATCGCCAATAATATAGTTAAAAAACATAACAGTAAAATATATTTTAAGAGCACCGAAGGAAGAGGGACTGAGTTCTATTTCTATTTACCACTTAATAAAAATAAAGAAAATTAATATCACAAACATATGCCTAAAGAAAAAAGTTCAAAAAGCAATTCTACAAAAATCTTAATCATTGAAGATGAAAAAAATTTGGCCGATCTTTTAACCTCTAAACTCAAGAAGGAAGGCTATAAAATAAACAATGCTTATGACGGAAAGGAAGGATATAAAAAAATAAATGAATGGAAACCAGATTTGATCCTTTTAGATATAATAATGTCCAAAATGGATGGTTATGAAGTTATGGAAAAAATGAATAAAGATAAAAAGAATATACCTATCATTGTAATTTCCAACTCCGGACATCCTGTGGAAATAGAAAAAACTAAAAAATTAGGCGCTATAGACCATTTGATTAAAACTGAATTCAGCCCTACTGATGTATTGAAAAAAGTTAATGATTATGTGGCCGGCAAATCCAATAAAAAAAAATCCTCCTCAGAGGCTAAGAAAAAAACCAAACCTAAAAAAAACAAAGATATAAAAAAGTTAGGAGTTAATGTTTTACTTGTAGAAGATGAATCCTTTTTGCGCAATATATGCACCAAACAATTAATAAAAGACGGATTTTCCGTATTTGAAGCCAAAGACGGAGAGGGAGGGGTGAATTTATTTGAAAACAATAAAATAGATATAGTACTGTTGGATATAATTTTACCATCAATGGACGGCTTTCAAGTTTTAAAAAAAATTAGATCACACGAAAATAAGAGCAAATCAAAAATACCTGTTATCATGCTTTCCAATTTAGGGCAAGATAATGACATCAAAAAATCTAAGGATATGGGTGCTAACGATTTTATAATAAAAGCCAACTTTACCACTAAAGAAATAACAGAAAAATTAAAAACCTTCCTCTCTAAATAAACAAGCTTCATAGACAATAAAAAATTTATTTGTTATCCAAAATGAGCTGGACTAATACACATCAAATTCAAAATCTGATATAATAAAAATATCATTTTTCAATCAATGTATTATATTATGCTTACTCCAAAAGAAGAAAAGAATATAAAGAAAGTAAAAGGATAAAATTCAAGGTATCACCTTTAATACCAATATGAGTTATGTGAAAAATAAGGAATTCCAAAAAAATCTGGAAAAAGTCATATGTCAAATAAAAAAACAAGAGTCTGAATTTAATCCTGAGAAAATACAAAATACTGAATAGTACTCTTTGAAATGAAAGGTTTTGTTTTTAATTTCCATAAAAAATATATGAGCATAATACCAAAAAAAGATCTAGAGCAAATAAATAAATTAAAAGCAGGAAAAGTCAGAGGAGAAGCCTTGAAAACAGATATTAAATATATAGAAAGCTTAAAAGGGGGAAAAGAGGCTGAAAAGATAAGGAAAGAGATGCTTAAGATTGAACCGGAATTTGATTACAATAATATAAAAGGAATGGCTTGGTACCCAGGAAGATGGGCATTCCTTTCTTTATCTTTATTCAAAAATTATTTTAACTGGAAGGAAGAAGATTTTATAAAGATGGGGTATGCGAGTCCCAGCAATTCTTTTATATTTAAGACAATGTTGCGTTACTTTGTCTCCCTTGAAAAAATCTGCCGAGAAGCTTCAACTTACTGGCGGAAGCATTGGAGCATAGGAGACATGAAGTTAGTTGAATTTAGCCCCCAAAAGAAAAAGATAATTTTTGAACTAAGAAACTTTAAAAGCCATCCTAATCTATGCGCTTCTTTAAAAGGATATATTAAGAGACTCGCGGAGATGAGTATCAAAGACAGTATTGTTAAAGTAGAAGAAGCCCTGTGTCCATACAGGGGAGATAAATGTCATCGTTTTGAGGTTACTTGGCAAGATAAATAAAGATTTAAAAAATTGGTTTAATGTAAATAAATAGTTGGTAATTTCATTTGTTATTTTTGAAATAATTGTACCAAAGAATAAAATTCCGTCTGTTCTTTCCACTTAGTCCTCTGTGAATATTTAGATTGTTTTTTAAATAAGAAAATCTGCATTCCAAACCATTACTTGACTTGGGTATTTCCGCGTCATCTAAGTAGTGAAACATATTCGGGAGAGCATTCTTGATTAACGATCTGGTTCGTCTGAGTAGTTTGTGAGTATACCATCTCCTACCTGATAAACTTTCGCTTTTTTCTTTCAGAAATGAATAATATTTTCTATCCCAACCCTCAAACTGTTTAATCCAAAAATCTCGTTTATCATAATCGTCTATTTCATGTAATTTTGTAGCCCAGTATCTAAGAGTAATTCCTGCTTCTGTTTTAGGAAATCTAGTCAAGTAGATTAAACTCATTCTCTGAATATGAATAACACATCTCTGATGAATAATATCGGGGAATACCTGTTTTATCGCCTTAATTAGCCCTCTCTGGCCGTCTGACGTGATGCTGGTGATATTTAATCCTGATTGTTTTAATAATTCTAAATCAGCCACATAATTATTATAATTTTCTCTTTCTACTATACTGTAGAATTGTAAATATTTTAAATCATTATCTAAATAATTTAGTATACAAAAATCACTTGTGTATATTCCGTCAACAATCAAATGACAATTAATATTAAATTTTATTCTTGGAATTGGGGGATTATTTAAATAATTTCTAAACAATGCGCGAATAGTTTGAATTGTTAATCCTTTCTTGTCAGCAATCTCTTGTAATGTTTTTCTTCCGATAATCCACCTTTTAAACCAAACAATTTGTCTTGCAATTGATTTTCGTTTTGATTGAGTAATAAATAGTTTATGGCAATTTTTGCAATACCACCTTTGTTTACTATTCTGTATTCCCCATTTAATTGTGTTAAGTTTTTTGCAAAAAGGACAAAGTTTTTTTTGATAAAATAGTCATAATTGTAAAATGATTTACAAAATTAATTAAATTTAACTTAATTTTACAATTAAATTAACTATTCTACCAACTATTTATTTACATTAAACC
>JAGXOH010000039.1 GCA_023659985.1 Candidatus Falkowbacteria bacterium LH_S3
TTTCAACAATTTGCCAAAGGCAAATTATTCTTTCAACTTTCAACTTTCAACAATTAAGCTTCGCTTAATTTTTAATATTTACTTATCTCATATCTTTAATTATAATAAAAAATAAATTCTAAGAAAAGCATATGGATTTAGCAAGCTAAAAAATATAATTTTAAAATTTTTCTCATCAGACTAATATGTATGAAAAAGGTGAATATTTTAAGAATCGGAATTTCGACTTTACAATACAAAGAATTAATGAACAAAATAAAACATTGCCTTATAGGCAATAGACCTTGTTTTATTGTTACACTCAATCCTGAAATTTTATTAAAAACCTATCTTTCCAAGCAAAGAGATGAGGAGTTTTTTTATATTTTAAACCAAGCTAATGTGGCTGTAGCTGACGGATTTGGGATTAAATTAGCTGGCTGGTTAAGCGGCCATAACATTCCCAGAATAACAGGAGCAGATTTAACTCAGGATATTTTAGCGTTAGCAAGTAAGCAAAGGTATCGAACAGCTATTGTAATTTCTGCTGACGGATTATCATCAAAAACTGATATTGAAAATGCTCTGGATAAAAAATTTCCAGGCCTTGAATTTAAAGTATTCAGTTTAGCTGGAAAAACAGATATTAAAAATAGCCAAAAAGAAGAACTTAAAAAATTTCAACCTCATATTTTATTTGCCACCTTAGGAGCTCCTTATCAAGAAAAATTCATTTTTCATAATTTAAAGACTTATCCCTCTATAAAATTAGCCTTAGGTGTGGGTGGATCCTTAGAATTTATTACTGGTAAGATTTATCGCGCTCCACGAATATTGCGCCAAATAGGGTTAGAATGGACGTGGCGACTTTATCAACAACCTTGGAGAATAAAAAGAATAATTAATGCTGTTATTGTTTTTCCTTTCCATTTTTTAAAATGGAGATTGCTGCAGCCACTTTTTTATAGACAAAATATTGTTTGTCTACTATATAAAAAAGAAAATAAAGAATATAAGATACTGGTGGTAGAAAGAAACGGACAAAAAAATCATTGGCAGTTACCTCAAGGAGGAACTGAAAAAGAAAATATATTTAAAGCCGGAAGTCGGGAATTAAGAGAAGAATTAAATACAAATAAATTTATCAGTCAAGCAGGATATAAAGTAGGGTTTAAATATAAATTTCCTAATAGATTTCAAGGTAAAAACGGTGGATACAGAGGTCAAAAACAAGATCTATTAATAGCGGAATTTATCGGTCAAGATAGTGATATAGCATTAAATTTTTGGGATCACACGAGGTGGAGGTGGGTAGATGCCTTATTTTTACCAAGAGCTGTCCACCCGATAAGGAAACAGTCTGCTAAAATTTTTTTAGATAGATTTTATAACTATATATCTACTAACTATAAAAACAAATAACAACTATTAACATTTAATTTTAATCAAAAATATGGAAAAACAAACCAGAGTAAGATTCGCGCCTTCACCAACCGGTTATCTTCATATTGGAAGTTTAAGAATAGTCATTTTTAATTATTTATTAGCTAAAAGTCAAAAAGGAAAAATAATTTTAAGAATAGAGGATACTGATCAACAAAGAAAAGTGGAGGATGCAGTGGAAAAATTGCTTAAAATATTGCAATGGGTCGGTATAAACTTTGACGAAGGTCCTCATATCGGCGGAGAATATGGACCTTATATTCAGAGCCAAAGATTAAACATTTATACTCAAAAAATAAATGAGTTATTAAAAACCGGGGATGCTTATAGATGTTTTTGTAGTCGAGAAATGCTGGATAAAATGAGGATGGAACAAAAAGAAAAAGGAATGCCATCCCGTTATGATGGCAAATGCCGTCATCTGAGCCAGTTGGAAAGCGAAAATAAAATGAAAGCAGGAGAAAAATTCGTAGTTAGACAAAAAATACCCATAAAACAATCAATAACTGTCAAAGATAAATTACGAGGAAATATCATATTTAACCCGGAAGATTTAACAGATCATATTTTAACTAAATCAGATGGATTACCTACCTATCAATTAGCGTCAGTGGTTGATGATCATTTAATGAAAATTTCTCATGTGATTAGAGGAGAGGAATGGATCCCCTCCTTTCCTAAAAACATCTTGTTATATCAAGCATTCGGATGGCAAGAGCCGGAATTTATACACATACCCTTAACGCTAAATCAAGACAAAGGAAAATTAAGCAAAAGATACGCAGATGTGGCGGTAGAATCCTATAAAGACAAAGGATATATTCCGCAAGCTTTAATTAATTTTTGCGCTTTAGCGGGATGGCACCCTAAAAATGACCAAGAAATATTAGCGATGGAACAAATGATAGAACAATTTCGAATTCAAGACGCGAAAATCAGTCCTTCTGTTTTTGATATTAATAAATTAAATTATTTAAATGGTTATTATATAAGACAAAAAAATATAGACGAATTAACTGATCTTTGCCTACCTTATTTAAAGGAAAATTTTTCAGCCGAAATCAAAAACTACAAAAAAGAAAAAAGCTTCTTAAAAAATGTCGTATCCTTAGAACAAGAAAGGCTAAAATATCTTTCTGAAATAACTGAGCTAACTTCTTTCTTTTTTAAGGAAGTGCCGGATTATAACAGTCAACTTTTGATCTGGAAAAAAATGTCCACCCAGCAAGTAAGCCAAAACTTAAATAAACTCTATGAGTTATTAGCAATTATTAATAACAAGCAATGGACTCAAAAAAATATTGAAGAAAAAATTGTTTCTTTTATTAAAGACAATAGTTTAGTCGTGGGTAATTTTTTATGGCCTATGAGAGTATCTTTAACCGGAAGACAAAATAGCCCCGGACCATTTGAGGTTGCTGAAGTATTGGGAAAAGAAGAAACTTTAGCCAGGGTAGAACATGCTACTATCAAACTGGGAGTGGGAGAACAATAACTTTTTTTTATTCATATGTTACAATTGCAGCAATTAGGGTTACATTTTGAATTTCATTTGACATTAGGATTTTATTAAGTAAATGACTAAATAATAAATAAAAAGTAAGAGGTAAAAAGTTTTAAGATTTAAGTTGTAGTTTTTAGCTTTAAACAACATTAATTATCCCCAAAGTGTAACCTTGACCCTGCAACAGTACATTTTTTTATTCATAAAATTAAATATGATATAATAAATACAAAAATTTAGCTATCTTATTTAATTAAGTTTTATACTGTATGACAATTGTTACATATAATCTTAAGTTGATAGGTCAGGCCATAAAAGATGTAGTGTTTTTTCCGATTTGGTGGTATTCTTTCGGGTTAGCCCAAATATTGAAAAAAAACAAAAAATTTTTAGCCAATCGAGAAAAAGGATTGGCTTTGTTTGTATGGATAGTAAATATTTTTACTCCTATGTATGGTCAGTACGACATCCAGGGAAGAATAATTAGCTTTTTTATGCGATTGGCGCAAATTATTTTTCGAGGATTGATTATGATATTTTGGCTAATAATAACTTTTTTATGTGTGATAATATGGCTAGGCTTGCCGTTTCTTATAATTTATCAAATATTTTATCAAATAACTTAAAAAATGGTCCAAGATCAAAAACAAATTGTAAACAATCAATACATAATATGTCCGAATTGCAAAGGAGTATCATATTCCGATACTAAACCGTGCTCAAAATGCAATTCTTTCGGTATGGGGTGTTTTTTCAAAGATCGTTTTTTATATTGGGGGCACAAATTAAATGCATTAACAATTAAACTAAGACGCTTAAAACTAAAAATTGATATATTAATAGATATTATCGCCTATATCATAGGATTACTCGGCTTAGCGGCATTGGTTTGGTGGATATGGAATCATATAACTGAAGATGTTGGGGAGCTGATATTTTTTTGGAGGATTAAAAGTAAATTAATACTTTTTTTCTGGGTAGGAGGCATGGCTTGGTTGTTTGTTGTTTACAGAAAATGGAAAGAAATCTTAGATAAATATAAAATATATGAGCTCAAACAAATTTCCGGAGTTTCCATACCCAATAATTGGGAAGGGCTTAAACAATATAAATATTTTTACGAAGTATCTCGCTCTTATAACCGGCAGGCCTTGAAAGCGGTGGAAGATTCTTATAAATTGGCATCTTCTTATAATCACGGACAAGTATCCCCTGTGCATTTATTCGCCTCTCTTTTAAAAGATAAGAATATACAATTTCTAACAACACGTCTTAACATAGATTATATTCAATTAAAAAATAAAGTAAACAATTATCTTGACAGAATAGAACCGCCAGAAGATCAAAAAAAATTGCCTTTATCCAGTGAAGTAAAAAAAGCTTTGATTGATGCTTTTACCGATGCTTATCAAACCAAGAGAAACAGTGTCCATCCTTTAAATATATTAGTGCCAGCAGTTTTTTATGATAAAACTTTAGAAGAAATCCTTATAGCATTGAATACTGATACTAATAAATTAAAAAATGTAAAAACATGGTTTGAAATTGATGAAAAAATAATGGCCAGTTATAAGCAATATAAAAAAATGGCTCGCTTCAAGCCGAAAACCTCCATGAACAGAGCTTACACTTCAGTTGCCACTCCTATTCTCAATCAATATGGCTATGATCTTACACTGGCAGCCAAATGGGGAAGATTGGATTTATGCGTAGCCAGGCGCCAAAAAATTGATGAAATTTATAATGTTTTAGAAAGCGGGGAAAACGGAATTATTTTAACAGGAGAGACTGGTATTGGAAAGAAAACCATAATCCAAGGCATAGCTCAAGAAATGGCTATGGAACAAGTCCCTGATTTTATAAAAGACAAAAGAATGGTAGAGTTAGATGTTGCCAAGCTAGTTAGCGGAGCAAACCCTGCTCAAACTGAAAAGAGAATGTTAAATATAATAGAAGAGATAAAAAGGGCAGGCAATATTCTGCTTTATGTAAAAAACATAGAAAATATGATAGGTATTTCTCCTGGTCAAGAAGAGAGCATGGAATTGGCTGAAGTTTTGGCTGATGCCATTGACAGAAAATATCTTTATTGCTTTGCCACTGCCACTGATAATAACTTTATAAATTATATTGAAGAAAATATGTTGGGCAATGTTATGTCCAGAGTTAAAATCAAAGAGCCAAGAGGTAATCAAGCTATTCATATAATAGCTAGCAAAGTAGGAAGAATGGAGGAGAAATTCAAAGTTTTTTTTACCTACAACTCAATTGCTCAAGCATTAAAATTAAGCTCCAAATTGATCCATAACAAATATCAGCCCACAAAAGCTTTAGAGGTTTTAGAAAAAGCCGGAGCAAAAGTTTCGCAAAATTGCAATAAAAAATATTGTATATGCGCACAAAAACAAATTGAAGAGGCTATTGAGCACATTACAGATATTCCAGCTGGTCAAGCTACGCAAAAAGAAAGCAAACAACTGTTAAATTTGGAAAATCAAATCCATAAATATTTAATTAACCAGGAGGAGGCTGTAAGCACAGTAGCTAATAGTTTGCGTCGTGCCAGAACTCAGTTGCGAGAAGAAAGTAAGACTATAGCCAATTTTTTATTCTTAGGACCGACTGGAGTAGGGAAAACCGAATTGGCCAAAACTATAACCACCATATATTTCAGCCATAAAAAATATATGATACGACTGGATATGAGTGAATATCAACATCAAAATAGTGTAACTAAAATGATAGGAGATACCACCGGCAATAAAGGTTATTTAACAGAAGCTGTTCGCCAAAAACCTTACTCCTTGATATTACTTGATGAATTTGAAAAAGCTCACCCTAAAATATTAAATTTATTTTTACAAGTAATGGATGACGGCAGATTGACTAGTGGAAAAGGGGAGACTGTAGATTTTACCAACTCCATAATCATCGCTACCTCTAATTCAGAATCAGTTTATATTCAATCTAAAATAAAGGAAAAAACTCCTATAGAAAAGATAAAAAAAGAGCTTATCAATGAAAGATTAACCAACTCTATGCCCCCAGAATTAATTAACAGATTTGACAATATTATTTTATTCAAACCTTTAACCCAAGAACATATTGACCAAGTGGCTAAATTACTACTAACAGACACAGAAAAAATGCTTGAAGCTAAAGGGATGAAATTTAAGATCAACAATCTAGGCGCGCATATATTGGCGGGGGAAGGATATGATCCAAAATTCGGAGCTAGACCCTTAAAAAGAGTTATTCAAAAAAGAGTAACAAATGTAATTGCAAAAAAAATATTAGCCAATGAAATACAGAGAAGGGATACTGTTATTTTAAATAAAGACGGAAATATTGAAGTAGAAAAAGCTCAAGCCCTGTAGCATGAAGAAAGGCGTCTCTACGGACGCCTTTGTTTTTAAATTTTGTCTTAACCAGAAATTTTTATTTCCAATTGAGAAGCTAAATTTATAGCTTCTTTTCGGATCTGCTCCTGCTCTGTTGATAATTCTGCTTGAGCACAAAGTTGGCTCATATATCGAGCATAAAATTGGATACAGCTTTCAAATCCCTGAGCCTTGACGTTCTCAATCTGTTTTTTCCACATTTTTTTCCTAATCCTCCTTTTCACTTTCTCCCTCCTTCTGATGATCAAAATCAAGATTCAAGATAATAACGGTTGGATGACAAATGAAAGGTCATCACCTTTGAAATAATTTTTCTTTAGATTTTTGATTGATTTTAAATTTAATATTCTTAATTCTTTCAAGTTTTTGTTGATCTTCAAAATAGACATATAATTCTTCATTCTTTAAATTCCATTCAGCTAAGACAAAAAGATTGATGTAAGATTTGTGAATAAAGACTTTGTCATTTGCCAATGTAATGTACCCTTTCCCGGTTTGTTCATCTTCAAAGACCTTGCGAATGAAATAAACTTTAGGTGTGAATTTTTGTTTCTTTTTTTGTTTTTCTTTTGGAGATTGATATTCTGAATATCTTTGTGAGGCAAGGTTAAATAGTTCTAACTTTTCGTCAATCTTTTGAACATTTTTGAAATCAAATCTTTTCCAAAACTTTTTAGAGAAAACACTGTTGTTTCCCTCAATAGAAGCCTGAGAGAAAGGACGAC
>JAGXOH010000003.1 GCA_023659985.1 Candidatus Falkowbacteria bacterium LH_S3
CTTTAAACAACATTAATTATCCCCAAAGTGTAACCTTGACCCTGCAACAGTACAAGACTTGCCAGTAGCTAAAGTGCTGAGCTTATTGTTAATTATTTTATTTTTTTGTCATTAAAGCCAAAGTGCCTGCAAGTAATTATTTTTATTATGCTTCCTGATTTTATTTTAAATATCTTAAACCGGATTGAAGATAAAGGTTTTGAGGCGTATGCAGTAGGGGGATGCGTACGTGATTTGTTAATGGAAAGAAATAATTATTTTGGGGACTGGGATATAACCACCAATGCTTTGCCTGAAAATATTTTAGAGATATTCCCAGAGGCTAAATATAATAATGATTTCGGCACTGTTCTCGTTCCTTATGAGGATGAAAGCAATGGCAAATCAGTGGTGGAGATAACTACCTTTCGTTCTGAGAGTGACTATAGTGATAGGCGGCATCCGGATAAGGTTATCTTTGAAAAATATTTGGATAAAGATTTGAACAGAAGGGATTTCACTATTAACGCTTTGGCTATGAAACCTAAAGATAGTCAAAAATCCATTCCTTCAGATATCAAGAAATGGACTTTTGAAAAAAACAATTATGTTATAATTGATCTTTTCGGAGGAGTGAAAGATATGGACAAAAAGATTATCCGGGCAGTAGGAGAGCCAGTTGATAGGTTCAGGGAAGATGCTTTGAGAATGATGCGGGCTATTAGATTCGCTTGCCAATTGGGTTTTTCCTTAGAATATAAGACAGAGCGGGCTATTAAGAAAATGGCTGGTTCTTTGAAGTTTATTGCCAATGAAAGAATACGGGATGAATTAATTAAAGTACTGGAATCAGAGTATGCGTCCGAAGGAGTGATGCTTCTTCATAAAAATAAATTGCTTCAATACATTTTACCTGAATTGGAGTTAGGATTAGGAGTCAAGCAGGATCGTCATCATATCTATACCGTGTTTAAGCACTCGGTTCTTTCCCTTAAGAGTTGTCAGAACAAGGATTGGCGGGTAAAATTAGCCGCGCTCTTACATGACGTCGGCAAACCTAAGGTTAAAAAAATTATTAACGGTCAAGCCACTTTTTATAACCATGAATATGTTAGCGCCAAAATGATGTCCAAGATAGCTCAGAGGTTAAATCTTTCTAATAAAGATAGTGTAAAAATTATCACTTTGATTAAAAATCATATGTTTTATTATAATGTTGGAGAGGTTACCGCCAGCTCTGTCCGTCGTTTAATAAGAAAAGTAGGAGAAGACAACTTAAAAGAACTTATTGATATTAGAATGGCAGACAGATTGGGTTCCGGAGTTCCAAAAGCCAAGCCTTATAAATTAAGGCATTTGGAGTATATGATGAAAAAAGTAAGTAAGGATCCGATATCAGTAAAAATGTTAAAAATAAACGGTGATGATTTAATGAAAAAGTTGGAACTAAACCCTGGGCCTAAAATTGGAGCTATACAGGAAGTCCTATTATCCGAAGTCTTAGATGACCCAAGTTTGAATAACAAAAGATATTTGCTAAGGAGAAGCAAGGAACTAAAAGAAAAACAGTTAACTAATTTAGCCAAAAAAGCTAAAAGAAAGATAGGCCAAGAACAAGAAGAGCAGGATAAAAAAATAAAACAAGAATTTAGCGTGAAATAAGTATTAAATTATCTTAACCAATTTCCAATTTCTTGCCTTTTTTCTTAAACCTAAGAGATTAGGAATTAGTCCATTAGAAATTAGAAATTTTATATCTATGCAGATGAATATTACAGGTACCCAGATCACTTTAACCGATGACATCAAGGATTATATCCAAAGAAAAATGGATGTGTTAGAAAAATATTTAGGCGATATTCAGGTTATTAATTGCGATGTGGAAGTAGGTAAGGCGGTAAGTAAGCAACATAGCGGTTATATTTATAGAGCGGAAATAAATTTGCAAGTTCCTGGAGAGTTATTAAGGGTGGAAAAGACAGAAAAAGATCTACGAAAAGCCGTTGACAAAGTAAAGGATCATATAGCTCGGTCAATCAAGAGATATAAAGGGAAAAAAGATAATAAATAGTTTTTAAATTCCTTATTTGTTCAATAAATTAAATTAAATTCAATTATAATAACCGATTATGCGTAAAATTTTAGAAAAATTAGCAGGTGATCCAAATGAAAAAATACTTAAAACATTTCGTCCTTTGGTTAAGAAAATAAATGAATTTGAAGATAAATTTTCTAACATGAGTAATGATGAATTACAAGGAATGACTCGTCATTTTCAGGAAAGATTGGGGGTGGAGAATAAGACCAGAGAAGAAGTTTGGGGTAATGAAGAAAAAATAGATGAAAAAATGGAGGAAATATTACCAGAGGTCTTTGCCGTGGTTAGGGAGGCTGCTAAAAGAAAGTTAGGCCAAAGACATTTTGATGTTCAGCTTTTAGGAGGCATTAGTCTACATAAAGGCCAAATTGCGGAGATGAAAACAGGTGAGGGCAAGACTCTGGTTGCTATTCTGCCTATTTATCTTAACGCTTTGACTAAAAGAGGGGCTCACTTAGTAACCGTTAATGACTATTTAGCTAAGATGGGTTCTGGCTGGATGGGGCCAATATATACTTTTTTAGGTATGAGTGTGGGAGTAATAACTCATTCTGCTTCTTATGTATATGATGAGGAATATTCAGATGATAACGAATATGATGAGAGGTTAAGTCATTTTCGGCCTGCTCAAAGGCAAGAAGCTTATAGTTGCGATATTGTTTACGGAACCAATAATGAATTTGGGTTTGACTGTCTTCGTGACAATATGGCTCACTCTTTCAAAGATCAAGTTCAAGGAGAGTTAAATTTCACCATTATTGATGAAGCAGATTCTATTTTAATTGATGAAGCCAGAACTCCTTTGATTATCAGCGCTCCGGCAGAGGAGTCCACTGATAAATATTTTCAATTCGCTCGGCTTGTAAGCAGATTGCAAGAAGAAGAAGATTATAATGTAGATGAAAAAATGAAAGCAGTTACTTTAAGCGAGCAGGGGATAAGTAAAATGGAGAAGTGGTTGGGTATGGATAATATTTATGTGGAAAAAGGTATTCAAGAAGTTCATCATATTGAACAGGCTTTAAAGGCTCAAGTATTATTTAAGAGAGAAAGGGATTATGTAGTAAAAGACGGTGGGGTTGTTATTGTTGATGAATTTACAGGCAGATTAATGCCTGGCAGAAGATATAGCGAAGGCCTCCATCAAGCTATAGAAGCAAAAGAAAATTTAGAAATACAAAGAGAATCTCAAACTTTAGCCACTATAACATTTCAAAATTTTTTTAGAATGTATAGAAAAATAAGTGGTATGACTGGCACGGCAGAAACAGAGGCTGAAGAATTCTCTCAGATTTATCATCTGGAAACAGTGGTTATTCCAACTCACAAACCTATGATAAGAAAAGATTATAATGATTTGGTTTTCAGAAATGAAAATGGTAAGTTTAAGAGTATTATTAAAGATGTGGAAGAAAGAAATAAAAAAGGACAGCCTATCCTGATAGGCACAATTTCTATTGAGAAAAATGAAAAATTAGCTGAAATGATGAACAGAGAAGGTTTAAAACCGGAAGTGTTAAATGCCAAAAACCATGAAAGAGAGGCGCAAATAATTTCTCAAGCCGGTCAGCCTGGAGTTATTACTATTGCCACTAATATGGCAGGCCGAGGTGTGGATATTGTATTAGGAGGAAATCCCCCTAACCAGGAAGAGCAGGAAAAAGTAAAACAAGTTGGAGGTTTGCATGTATTGGGCACAGAAAGGCATGAAGCTAGGCGAATAGACAATCAATTGCGAGGCAGGTCTGGTCGTCAAGGAGATTCCGGGTCTTCACAGTTCTATGTTTCGGCTGAAGATGATTTGATGCGTATATTTGGGGGAGAGAGAATGCAAAAGATTATGAGGACCCTTCAAGTTTCAGAGGATACTCCGGTAGAAAATAAAGTTGTTTCTCGATCTATAGAGTCTGCCCAGAAAAAAGTGGAAGGGAATAATTTTGATATCAGAAAACATTTGGTTGAGTTTGATGATGTTATTAACAAGCACAGAGAAGCTATTTATGGCAGACGCAAAGAAATATTAAGGCTATCTGAAGGTAAGGAAATATCTTCCACTTCTTCAGAGACCACTTATTCTGATTTGTCAGCCATAGTATTGGAAATGGTGGAAAATGAAATTGAGCAAGTAGTTAGTCTTCATACCGCGGCTGAAGATATTAATAATTGGGATATGGAAAAAGTTTATCAAGCAATATTCACTATTTTTCCAGTAAAAGAAAAGTTAAAACAAGATTTGTTTAAACAGACAGGAGGTGATAATAAAAAATTAGATAAAGCAAAAATAAGAACCGTTATTATTGAACATTTAATGAAGTTGGCTAATGATAATTATAAGGAGATAAAGAATCAATTTCAAGCTGCAGGATTGGGAGTGGATTGGTATTCAATTGAAAAGAGTGTGTTGCTTCGTTCTATAGATACTCTATGGGTAGAGCATCTGGACGCGATGAGCCGCTTACGCCAAGGAGTTGGTTTACGCGGTTATGGTCAGCGCGATCCGTTAGTTGAATATAAAAAAGAAGCTTATAGGATGTTTAATGAATTAAATGATATGATACAGAAACAGGTGGTATATAGTATTTATAAGTTAAGTGCTATAGATAGTTCTTTCGGAGATACTTTTGCCGCTCCTACTTTAGCTGAGAGAGCCAGACAATTTCAAGCTCCATCCAAAACAATGAGCTCTTATAGCGGAGCTGATACTTCTTCAGGGAATTCTACTACTACAACAATGAATGTTTCTAAGCCCAAAAATAATCAAGGAGAAAAAGTGGGCAGGAATGACCCATGTCCATGCGGGAGCGGAAAAAAATATAAAAAATGTTGCGGACGATAAGTTTAAATTGAAAAATGGAAATTCTAAGATTAGGTTTTCTCAGTAACGAATTTTCAATTTCAAATTTTTAATTTCTTTTTATGGAAATCTTTATTATTTTACTTTTAATCCTTCTTTTTTTTGGTATTTTAGCAGTTATTCTTATGCTTTATCGCAACAACTCTAGCTCTGATCGCCTTATTTCCATGAAGGAGCAGGTTGACCAATTATCTCGACAGAACGAAGAGCTGCGCAAAACATTAGATCAAAAATTAAGTGAAAATTATAAAGCTACTCAACATCAATTAGATCGGAGTACAAATGTTATGCAAAATGTAACTGATCAGGCTAATAAGCTAATGTCTGATATTCATAAGCAAAGCCAAAATTTAATCACCAATGTTTCGGAAAAATTAACTAAATTAGATGAAACAAATAAACAGGTGGTTGATTTTTCCAGTCAGCTAAAAAATTTACAAGATATATTACAAAATCCCAAGCAGAGAGGTGTTTTGGGTGAATATTTTCTGGAAGAGACCTTAAAAAATGTCCTACCCCCGAATTCTTACAGTATGCAGTATAATCTGGGTAAAGATAAAAAGACAGGACAAGAGTTATTAGTGGATGCGGTGGTTTTTGTCAAGGATAAGATTATTCCTGTTGATTCCAAATTTTCTTTGGAAAATTATGAAAAAATATTAAAATCTCAAGATAAAGAAGAAAGAAAGAAGTGGGAAAGCCAGTTCCGCCAAGACTTAAAGACTAGGATTGATGAAACCGCTAAATATATTCGTCCGGATAAAGGAACTTTAGAATTTGCTTTTATGTTTATTTCTTCTGAAGCTATTTATTACGATTTATTGATCAATAAAGTGGGCGCGGTTAAAGTTAGTTCCCTGGATTTAATAGAATATGCTTTTCGGGATAAAAAGGTGATAATAGTTTCTCCTACCTCATTTTTGGCTTATCTACAGACTGTGCTTCAAGGATTAAGGGCAATGCAAATAGAGGAGTCTGCCAAAGATATTAAATCCAATGTGGAGAAATTAAGCAGTCATATTTTAAGTTACGAGAATTTTATAAAAAAGATGGGCAATAGTTTGGGAACTACGGTTAACCATTATAATTATGCTTATAAAGAATTTAAGAAAATAGATAAGGATATAGTCAAAATTACAGGTAAAGAGCATGAGGTAGAACCTGAAAACGTGGATAAACCCAAGTTGGAAGAGGAAGACTAAAATATTATAATTTTCAATACTCAAATTTTAAATTTACATAAATTCTTATACCAAATTTAAGATTGTTTTGGATTTTGGTTATTGTAATTTATTTGAAATTTGGTGCTTATCATTTAGTTTTTTTGCAAGATCTTATGTTAAAAGAGGCAATTGTTCGCACCATCACTTTTTTTGATCTTTTTGATTATCCCTTGACATCCACTGAAGTCTGGGAGTATATCGGAGTTAAGTGTGGTCTTAGAGAAGTTATTGTAATTTTGCAACAAATGGTTGGCAAGGAAATCGGGCAAAAGGATGGGTTTTATTTTTTAAAAGAAAGAGATGAGATAGTGGAGATTAGAAGACAAAGATATAATTATTTTAAAAAAAAGTTGGCCAGAACTAAAAATATTTGCCGAATTTTTAGGTATATCCCTGGGATTAAGACAATAGCCATTAGCAATGTGATCGGAGGATATAATTTAAGATATGGCGGTGATCTTGATTTTTTTATTATAACAGAAAAAGATAAAATTTGGTTGTCTAGATTTATGGCGGTAGCTATTACCGCATTGCTAGGATTAAGACCCACTCCTCAAAAACAAATGAATAAAATCTGTTTGAATTTCTTTTTATCTGAAAATGGTCCGAGTATTAAAAAATTGAAAATAGAAAACGATATTTATTTTGATTACTGGATAGCAGGTTTAATTCCTGTCTATGACCGAGACGAAACTTTTGACTCTTTTATAAATGTTAATTCTCGAATAAAAAATATTTTCCCTAATAGAAATTTTGGTTATAGTAGTTTTAGAGGACAGATTAATAAACAGCCGAGCCGATATACATTGAAAATATTAAATTTTATTTTCGGATGGTTTGAGAATATTTTAAAAAAGGTTCAATTAAAATTATTAGCCCCAGAGCTTAAAAAAATAATGAATCAAGATACTCGGGTAGTTATAAATGACAGAGTTTTTAAATTGCATACCCATGATAGAAGGGAGGAGTTTAGGGAAAAATATAAAAGAATGATAAATAATTAAGCAAAGCTTAATTGTTGAAAGTTGAAGGTTAAACGTTGAACGTTGAAGGTAAATTGAATTAAGCAAAGCATTTTAAATTAAGCAAAGCTTAATTGTTGAAGGTTGAAGGTTGAATGTTGAAAGAATAATTTGCCTTCTGCTAAATTGTTGAAAGTTGAAAGTTGAATGTTGAAAGTAAATTGAATTAAGCAGAGCTTAATTGTTGAAGGTTGAACGTTGAATGTTGAAAGAATAATTTGCCTTCGACAAATTGTTAAAAATTAAAAGTTGAACGTTGAAGGTTGAAAGAATAATTTGCCTTCTGCTAAATTGTTGAAGGTTGAAGGTTGAATGTTGAAGGTTGAAGGTTGAACGTTGAAAGAATAATTTGCCTTTGGCAAATTGTTGAAGGTTGAAGGTCGAACGTTGAAAGAATAATTTGCCTTCTGCTAAATTGTTGAATGTTGAACGTTGAATGTTGAAAGAATCAATTGAATTAAGCAAAGTTTAGAAAACATTATGTCTAGGTTTCAAAAAATAATAGAATATACTCTGTATCTTTTTGTTTTTCTTTTACCTTTTGGGACGCGTTATTTTATTGAGAAAGGTTTTGTAAATGGAGGTTATTTAGAATACAAAACCATTAGTTTGTATCTTTCGGACATTGTCTTGGTGTTTCTTTTAACATTTTTTTTGGTTCACCAATTTTTAAAAGTAAAAAAGTTTGGCTCTAAACATAATATTTCCTTGATTTGGTGGCTTATTTCAGGGTTGGATTTAGCAGTGTTTATTTCCATTTTTCAGTCCCCTGATCATATTTTAGCTCTTTATAAATATGTAGTCTTTTTATTAGGTGTTGGTTTATTTTGGGTAATTATTAGAATCAATTATTCTAAAGCCAAACTATATTTCAGCTTGTTGATAGCTTTGGCTATTCAAGCCAGTATTGGGATTTGGCAGTTTCTTTCCCAATCTGATTTTGCCTCTAAGTGGTTGGGAATGGCTATTCATCTGCCATCTCAAGCAGGAACTTCGGTAGTGGCGGTGGCTAGTCAAGGAGAAAGATGGTTGCGTGCTTATGGTGGTATGGATCACCCAAATATATTGGGAGGAGCATTAGTTATAGGAATACTTTTAACAATTTGGATGTTGGTCACTCCAAAAGGACAGAGGATAAAGGACAAAATTATACATTACGTCCTACTATTTGTTTTCACAACAGCTATTTTTTTTACTTTTTCTCGCTCTTCCTGGTTAAGTCTGTTTGTCGGATGTTTTATCATCTTAACTTTGAATTACACAAAAGGAGAAAAGAGAATTGCCAGGCAAGTCACTAAAGTTTTGGGGGTAATGGCAGTTTTGGTGGTTGTTTTAGTGGTGCAATTCCAAAATCTTGTCAATACTCGATTATTCACTACTAGCAGATTAGAAGTTAAGTCCAATGTTAGGCGAGTGGAATTATTGCAAAGCTCAAGCGATATAATAGGCCAAAATTTTGTTTTCGGGACCGGTGTTGGTAATTATTCTTTGGCTTTAGTTAAAGAAAAGCCGGATCAACCGGCATGGACCTATCAGCCGGTGCATAACAGTTTTTTGTTAGTGCTTTCAGAAATAGGCTTTTTCGGTTTTATATTTTTTATTAGTGTGTTGGTATGGATAGGCTTAATTGTTTATAAGAGAAAAGATTATTTAGGCTTGTCTATTTTGTTTGGTTTGCTAATATTGATGATGTTTGAGCATTGGCTATGGAGCCTTCATTTTGGAATATTGTTTTTATGGTTAATATTAGGACTAGTGTATAAAAAGCCACAGGTAAGCAGTTAATTTTTTAATTTCCCCACTATTGATTGCTTTTTAATTTTTAATAATTAAACTATGTATAAACAAAAAAAGTTGAATAATGGTCTTAAGATTCTAACCGTTCCCACTCAAGGAACCGAAACAATTACTATTTTTGTTTTATTTAAAACCGGGTCTAAATATGAAGATAAATATAATAATGGTATTTCTCATTTTCTGGAGCACATGTTTTTCAAGGGCACGACCAACCGTCCGGTTGCATTGGATATAGCCAGTGAGTTGGACAGTATAGGAGGAGAGTATAATGCTTTTACAGGTAAAGAATGCACCGGGTATTTAATGAAGGTGGCGACTGGCAAAATAAAAACCGCGTTGGATGTTATGAATGATATTTTAATGAATTCTAAGTTTGAGGCTGAAGAAATAGAAAGAGAAAAAGGGGTTATTATTGAGGAGATAAATATGGATCATGATAACCCTATGATGTATATTGAAGATGTTTTTGAGCAAGGCTTATATGGAGATACTCCTGCAGGTTGGGAAATATCTGGTCCTAAGGAAAATGTCCAGAACTTTGATAGATTGAATTTTCTGAAGTATTTTAATAGCCAATATGGAGCCAATAACGCTTTGGTGTGTGCTACTGGCGCTTTGCCTGAAAATGTTGATAATCTGTTAGAGGAATATTTTTGTAATTTCCATAAAACTGATTGCCATGACAAATTGAAAGTTATTGAAAACCAAAATTCTCCTCAAGTTAAATTACACAAGAAAACTACTGATCAAGTTAATCTATCTTTAGGAGTGAGAACATATCCGGCAGGAGATAAGTATGAGGCAACTTTAAAATTGATTTCAATTATTTTGGGCGGATCCATGAGTTCTCGATTGTTTACAAAATTGCGGGAAAGACATGGTTTGGCTTATTATGTTAGAACTCAATCAGAAGCAAACTCCGATTCTGGGTATTTAACTACTAACGCCGGCATTCCGGTGGATTTGGAAGGTAGGGCTATAGGTATAATTTTAGATGAGTATAAAAGATTAAAAAAAGAAAAAGTGGATGAAAAAGAATTACAGAGAAACAAAGATATGATCAGAGGTAGAACCACCATTAAACTAGAGGCCTCGGAAAATGTAGCTAAATGGTTTGCTGATAGTTGGGTGTTAAGAGATGAGGTGTTAACTCCCAAAGATTTTTTAAATAAAATTGAGGAGGTAACAGCTGAAGATATACACAAAGTAGCTCAAGATATATTTAGGCCTGATAAGTTAAATTTAGCCATTATCGGTCCATTTGAGCAAGATTGGGGATTTAGCAAATACTTGAACTTATAATAGTCAACTAATATTTGATTTACTTTAGGGTTTTTGTTAAAATTCAATTATTAGTTTTGCTTAAAATAAATAGTACATACTAAAGTACATACTAAAGTAAGTACTAATTTATATATATCCAGAAAAGTAGGAAAAAGTAGGAATAGTTTTAGTTAACTCTAAGGATTATGTTAATAAATTCTTGGCTGAATCTCGGGATAGCCTGTTGGAGCAGTAGTTTTATTGATTTTAATGTCGGTGTAATTGGTTGATAATGTCAGTAGTGAAACTTCTCTTAGAATATATAAGAAATAATTATTTTATAATAGGGCGCATAGCTCAGTTGGTCAGAGCGCATCGCTGATAACGATGAGGTCGATGGTTCGAATCCATCTGCGCCCACCAAGAAAATTTGCCTTCGGCAAATTGTTGAAAGTTGAAAGTTGAAAGAATAATTTGCCTTCTGCTAAATTGTTGAAAGTTGAAAGCCGAATTCTGAAAGAAGAATTCCTTCGGAATTGCCGAATGCTGAATGCATAAAAATTAAAGATATTAAATATAGTTGAAACTCAAAATTCAAAACTTAAAACGTAAAACCAAAAGTCAAAATTCAAAACCAAAATTTAAATGAAATCCAAAATCCAAAAAATATGATTGAAACGTAAAACTCAAAGTTCAAAACGCAAAACCAAAAATTAAATAAAATCCAAAATCCAAAGCTCAAATGTCAAATAAATGTCAAATGACTAAATGTCAAATGTTGTAATCTTGTAAATTATAAATTATATGCCGTGGGTTTCTGGCTTAATATTTTTATGCGTTCAGCGTTAAGCAGTCAAGCTTTGCTTGACTAATTTGGCATTAGGATTTTGGATTTCATTTGGCATTAGGATTTTGGCATTAGGATTTTAGTAAGTATTTGAGCTTTGACATTTTGGCACAAACCCTTGACAAAATTATAATAGTTTGCTATACTAAAATATCAATTGAAAATGAGGCTAATGAGGCTAAATTCATTTTTAATTGTTCAAAATAGCTCTTTGATAAAACAAAATTGGTGGAAAATTCAGTTTTGCCGCTTCTTCTATAAAGAGCGCAGAGGATATTTCTAGTAAAAGTATCTTGCGTGCTCTTCATAGAGGAGAGATGGCGAAACCAGCGGCCAAAGAACTGCTGGTATTCCACGCTCTTGAGACTATCTTTTGGGATAAAACCAAGTCTCTGGGATAAGAAAAAAAGGAGGAAGAAAAATGAAGTTTTATGAAATTGATTTCCGGCATGCGGGGGATACTCCAATGATGAAATTGGAGAGTGATGAGGAATTGAAAGGAACTCTCCAGATTCAAACTCCTACTAGGAAACAGGAAGGAATCGAAATCCCCATTATAGGGGAAGGTTTTGAAGTTAAAGTCAATAGAACGGACAAGGGGCTTATCCTCGTCTGGGGTGATTGGGACAAGGGGAAAGATGAGCGTTGCTTAGTTCTCCTAAAAGGAAGGAGTTTCAGCAGCTTCGATTGTGATTATGATAAGGCTGATAACATCCAACTTCTGACAAGTGGTTGGGGTAAAAGCAGGAAGAGGAGATTCTATGCTAATTTTCTACTGTTACTGGATGTAGGAGCAAAGTTTTTTCTTAGAAAACATCCTCGTCGCGAGTTCTCCTCTTTTTGGTATACATGGGGGGGGAGCATCGTGGACCGTAGAAGAGGAATATACTTGGAAAAAGCGGCAAAACCGCTTAGCATTAGAAAATGCAGTAGAAAATGGAGAATGGCTGTGAATTTCCATTATTTTCCTTAGTGATCTCCACAGAGACCTTGAGCATGTCTTTAAACTGCTCTTTTTTATTCTCAAAATTTCAAAAATTTACAATCCTTCAATTTTTTGCTACAATATAATTAACTTTTGTTTTGCGGTTTGAGATTTTGCGAAACGCCGCAAGCGTTTCACTCAAAAAAGGTTCGCGCATTTTCAATTATAGTCCACAGTTCAATTGTAAATAGTAGCTCATAAATGAGGGCAAGATTAAGTTTTTAATTCGTAGTCAATTTTTATAACAGCGGGGTGGAGCAGGTGGCAGCTCGCCAGGCCCATAACCTGGAGGTCGTAGGTTCGAATCCTACCCCCGCAACATTCTCATTGATAATTTTTATAATTTAAGTTCAATCAGTAAGCCGGGGTAGCTCAGTGGTAGAGCAAATGACTGAAAATCATTGTGTCATGAGTTCAATTCTCATCCCTGGCACATTTTCGTTTATAATTTCAGGATTTAATTTATGAATCTTAAATAAGAACGGAGTGTGGCCTAGATGGCTAAGGCGCGTGCTTTGGGAGCACGAGATCCCGGGTTCAAGTCCCGGCGCTCCGACCCTTAAAATTAGAAGTCAGAAATTAACAGTCGTGAATTAGTTTGGTGAAGATATAAATTTTTATTATGATAATTCGTAATTAATAATTTGAAATTTTTTATTTCTATGCCTAATACAAAATCAGCTAAAAAAGAATTAAAAAAGAACGCAAAACAAAAGGTTTATAACCAAGACATTAAAGGTAATGTCAAAAATTTAATGAAGAAGAGCCAAAAAGCCATACTGGCCAGGGAAGATGGTGCTAAAGATTTGCTGTCCCAAACTTTAAAAGCATTGGATAAAGCGGCTCAAAAAGGCGTTCTTAAAAAGAACACGACTGATAGAAAAAAATCTAAGATACACAAGTTGTTTAATAAGAAGACAGCGGAAAAGAAAGATAAATAATTTTTATTGTTCCAGCAGTGTTTATTTTATTTTTACAAGAACAGGGCATTACCCTGTTCTTTGGTTCATATTATCATTTAATTAGGGCATCCTTGGCTCAGGGGTTAGAGCGCTGCCTTCACACGGCAGAGGTCGTAGGTTCAAATCCTACAGGATGCACTAAGAAAATTTGCTTTCAGCAAATTGCCAAACGTTGAAAGTTGAAAGTTGAAAGAATAAATTGAATTAAGCAAAGCTTAATTGTTGAAGGTTGAAGGTCGAACGTTGAAGGTTGAAAGAAAAAAATGGTTAATTATTGAAAGTTGAAAGAATAATTTGCCGAAGACAAATTTAATGCCAAATATATTCTTACAGCTTAGAGCTTTGAGCAATTTTCCTTAGGAGGAAAATTTTTTAAGTATACGTTTGTTGTAACGGGCCTGTAGTTCAGGGGTAGAACGCCGCGTTCGCAACGCGGAAGTCATCGGTTCAAATCCGATCAGGTCCACCCCTAAAAAGAATATAAATCCGGAAGCCGAAAAGTTTTTGTATTTGTTGGTCACTAAGATAAGACTTTTGCTAAGGCAAAGACTTTTTTGAATTCAAAGCATAAATTGGGGTGTTTTGTTTTTACATTTAAGTTTTTGGACTTTTGGAATTAATAACTATGTCTCGTCGGGTTGTTTTTTATTTTTTATTGATTTTAATTCTCCTATTTTCACTTTTTTCCCTTTATTATTTAAAAGCAACCAAAAACAAGCTTCAGGTCAATTTTTTTGATGTGGGTCAGGGTGATTCTATTTTAATAGAAGCTCCTGCTGGCCAAAATATTTTAATAGACGGCGGCCCGGATGACAAAGTTTTGTTTCAGTTAGGAAGAAGTTTGCCTTTTTGGGATAGAACCATTGACTTAATGATTCTTACTCATCCTCATAGTGATCATATTTCCGGATTGATAGAAGTTTTGGATAGATATAATGTAAAAAAAGTCTTGTATACGGATGTGGGGTGTCATTCAACCCTTTACCATAAGTGGGAGAGAGCCATAGCTGGAAAGAATATTAAAGTTATGACGACAAAGAGTCAACAAAAAATAAAGTTAAGCCAAAATTGTTATTTAAAAATATTGTCTCCTTTAACCTTTTTGCCAAACAAAGATATAGATAATTTAAATAATAGCTCAATTGTTTCCAAGTTAGATTGTCAAAATACCTCTTTTTTGTTTACCGGAGATATAGAAAGGCGAGCCAAGGAGGAGTTGGTTGCTTCCGAGTTTGATTTACAAGCCGAGATTTTAAAAGCCGCCCATCACGGGGACAGAGAAGAAGGAAGTGGTTTTTTGAAAGAAGTTTCTCCTGAGATGGTCGTAGTGTCTGTGGGAGATAATGATTATGGCCTTCCAGATATGCTATATTTGCGAAAATTGAAAGATAAGGGTATACAAGTTTTTAGAACTGACAATCAGGGGACTGTTATTTTTGAAAAAGATAATTCCCAAGCTAATGTGGAGTTCGGCTCTTTAGGTATAGAAGACATTTTTTATTAAGGTGAACAAGTTCAGATAGATTGGACTCCAAAACAACTAAAAAGTAAATGCAAATAGGATTTAAGTTTCATAATTACGGATTTGCTATATTGGGACAATTATTGGTACAATAATAGTAATTTGTGGATTATATTTTCGTCCAACTTATATCCAGTAGTGTTTTTTGATTATTTGACCTTCATTTGACATTAAATATGTTTGAAACTCAAAACTCAAAGTTAAAAACGTAAAACCAAAACTCAAAATTCAAAACTGAATTAAAACATCGTTGTTATTATTTTTCAATTCAAATAATCAAATTTTTAGAAACATTACCAGAAAAGAAAGTTTATTGGGTGATTTCAGACCAATTACTAAGATCAGCTACTTCTATCGGAGCTAACATTGTTGAAGCTAAAGCATCAAGTTCTAAACGAGAATTTATTAAGTTTTATAAAATTGCTTTGAAGTCTGCCAACGAAACTAAATATTGGCTAGGATTATTAAGAGATGCAACTCAGGCTGATAAAAAGAAAATTAACCAGATTTTATTAGAAGTTGAAGAAATATCAAAAATATTAGGTTCCAGTTTATTAACTTTGAAAAACAAGAAGGAGTTTTAAGTTTTAAGTTGTAGTTTTTAGCTTTAAGTTTTTAGCTTTAAGTTTTTAGCTTTAAGTTTTAAGCTTTAACATTTGACATTTGAGCTTTGACATTTAATTTGTTATTTAGTCATTTGAAATTCATTTGACATTAAGATTTTGTCATTTGGATTTTATTGTATGTCATTAGGATTTTATTAAGTATTTGAGCTTTGGATTTTGGATTTCAATGTTACAATTGCAGCAATTAGGGTTACATTTTGGATTTCAAATAACTAAATGATATAATAATTAATAGGTCTAATTAATAAGTATGTTATTTATGACTATTTTTAAATTGCCACAGAAGAAGTTTATTTTTTTCAAATTATTGGTTTGCTCAATTTTTTGTTTTGTTTTTTTGTTTGCGATCGGCTTGAAAATTCCTGAATTTTTTACTGTAAAAAAAGCTTCTGCCACTATTGCCGAGTCCAGTAAATATCTGCCTTTAGATCCGGCTAACAAGAACATCAATATTAACGGTTACAATATAGAAATGTCAGGCGGTTGGCTTACTTATGATGGAGACAATGAAGGGATATACATAGGAACAAACGGCAACGTAGGCATTGGCACCACTAGTCCCGCTTATAAGTTTCAAACCATGGGTTACGGTTATTTTTCCCAACCTGTAACTGTTGGCACCCCAACAGCAGACACCCATGTCACTACTAAGTCCTATGTAGATTCAGAGCTCCAAAGCGCTACTACCACAGTGGAAGACACCTATGTCAACGAATCTGGCGACACCATGACTGGAGCTTTAGACATCCAGCAACCAGATACAGGCGATATATTTAACATTTCAAGTAGCACGGCAGGGGATTTGATGACTATAACCAATGCCGGCAACGTCGGCATCGGGACGACGGGACCAAGTAGAAAACTGGATGTAAATGGTGACATTAGAATAAGAGGGAATGACATCTTCGAATCCGGTAATAATAATTTCTTAACAATGAATTACGATGATACTTCTCGTATGCGGACTCACAGGCTTGATATTGGTAGACACCTTGACGCATACAAAGACTGGGGTGGAGAAGGCGATACTCTATTCCTTGGTTGGTCCACCGCCAATAGTGTTCTTGGGTACAACGGAGCTAGCTCAGGAGATGTTGCAAATGTTGGTGTCTTGGTCACTCAGGACACTGCATTTAAAGGCAACGTCGGCATCGGCACCACCAATCCTTCCTATGCTCTGGATGTAGCAGGTTATGGTCAATTCTCCCAACCCGTAACTGTCGGTACTCCTATAGCAGATACCCATGCCACCACCAAGTCCTATGTGGATTCAGAGCTTTCAGAAGCTACCTCTACAGCAGAAAACACCTATGTTAACGAATCAGGCGACACCATGACTGGAGCTTTAAACATGAATAGCAATATTGATCTCAACTCCAATACACTGTTTATAAATAAAGGTGATGGTTTAGAGATGGGTCGTGATGATAGTATATGTAGTAGTAATGATTGTTACTATTTAGCAAAAACAGATGCAAATGCTGCAGATCCGGACGGCGAATTTTCTATTGGCGAGAGAGGAAATGATGACATTTTTAACGCCTGGATGCATTTTGACAGCGGCAACGTCGGCATCGGGACGACAAATCCGAGTACAGCGTTGGAAGTAAATGGGATCTACGAGACTGGCTTGGGTAATAGTTACGATAAGATACGTGTGTATCCTTCCTCAAGTTACACTATTGGAATGAAATCAGCCCAAACATTGGGCTTTCTTAACGACTGGGCGACTACTTTTACCATGAATGCTGATAATAACCGAGGTTGGCTCTGGAGAGATACCTCAGATGCTGCTTCTGATGGTGCCATGAGTTTAACGACTAATGGAAGATTATATGTAAAAAGTACGGCTGCATTTAGCGGCAACGTCGGCATCGGGACGACGGGGCCCGCTTACGCTCTGGATGTAGCAGGTTATGGTCAATTTGCTCAACCCGTAACTGTTGGCACCCCAACAGCAAATACGCACGCTGCCACCAAGAGTTATGTGGATAGTGAGATTGGATCAGTTAGCGATACCTATGTTAACGAATCAGGCGACACCATGACTGGGAATTTGGCCTTTACTCCTACTGGACCTAGTGCTCAGATTGGAGATACTTTTGCTGATAATACCTACAAGAGTTATATTAATTTTAATGCTGGTTCTGGTTCAAATGATCCGGGGTATATTATGCATGAAACTTCTGGAACTAGTACTAATGAAGGGGTTTTGCATATTATTCCTTCGGATGATAATCAGTATGGAGATTATGTCTCTATTCATGGAACCAACGATTCTGATATGATTAAACTTCATACCTCTGGAGATATTGAAGGGATAAATACAATACGATTCCAAGATTCAGACAGAAGAATTTATGGAATATCATCGGACGGTAATGACACGGTAGTTATTGATGGAAATTGGAACGAGCTTCTCGAAATGGGGAGAGTGATTGGTTGGACAGGTTCAAATTTTTACATAGGATCTAACTGGGATACTGTAGATCACACTGATGATATGATAGAAATCGGCCGCGATGTGGGACATCTCGAATTTGAAGATACCACTGGAGAAGTAATGAGAGTAACTGGAGGCAATGTCGGCATTGGAGCAACAGCACCTGCTGAAAAACTTGAAGTTGCAGGTAACATCAGGCTAGATGATGGCGGGGATGCGTATATTGAGAATCAGTCTGGTTATGTAGGTATTAGGCCGCATGATGCTACTCATGGTTTAATTATGCGTGACTTTGACGGAAATAGCACCAATTGGAGTGGAATTCGGACTCAGGATGACGGAAGTATGGAACTGAGGGCGGATGGCGGGTCTTACAGTCAGCTTGTTTTAGCAGATAACGGCAATGTCGGCCTCGGGACGGCGAGTCCGGGGGCGAAGTTGGATGTAGCAGGCGGCGGGTCATTCGGCAACCCTGTGACTGTCGGCACCCCAACAGCAGCAAGTCACGCCGCTACCAAAGATTATGTTGATTCTAATTTTGGGGGTGGTTCTTATAAAGCAAATACAGTTGATCAAGATTATAGTGGGGGTTGCAATTGTGATAAAGATAATTGCGCTAGTGGATACGATAATGTGGATAATATTGATTGTACGATAACAAATTATTGTGTAAGTGATCAGTATGAATGTAGAGGATACGAAACATGTAGCTGCACTTGCAATGTTTGTGAAGAATAAATTTAACCGGTGGTTTTTCGGGTTACCCATTTTAAATTAAGCAAAACTTAGAAAATTTGCTTTCAGCAAATTGTTGAAAGTTGAAAGTTCAAAGCTACAACTTAAAGCTTAAAACTCAAAATTTCTTAACAATGTTTTAATTCAGTTTTGAACTTTGAGTTTTGCGTTTCAACTATATTTTATGTTATAATTAATTTAAAGGTCGATTTATGTATTTTATAATTAACATACTTAAAAATTAATTAATTGGGTATTTTGTTGGCAGTAGCTAAGCCAACAAAGGCCTTTCCTTTATTAAATTATGGAAGACACAAAAAAGAAGATTTTTATTGTTGTTGCTATTTTGGTAGTAGTCGGCATAGTCGGCTATTTACTGCTTAGTAATCAGCAGGTAAAGGAATCTTTACAACCACAAGAGCAACAAGAAGGAGAAAATATGACTGAAGCTTCTGAAGAGATGAACGAGGAAGCTGCGAAAGAGACTGAAAATCTTATAGAAGAAGCTCAACAGAAAGCGCAAGAACAAGGAACAAGCACCAGGAACGAGGTAACTTGGCAGGAAGAAGGCGAGGGAACCTCTACGAAATCTAAAACTGGAGTCAGAATGGCTGAAGGAGGTAGTCCCATAGATACCCAAACTGGCAAAGTGGTTACAGAAGAAGGAGAAAAAGCAGATAATGCGGCTACTCCTGGATCTCCGGAAGCTCCAACTCAGTCTTTTACTACTAGTGAAGAAGATCTTCCTGAGAGTACTGTCAAAATGAAAATTACGCAGTCAAGTATTGATCCTGCTGAATTTTCTGTCAGTCCTGGCCAAGCCGTATCTATATCAGTTACTGCGGCAGGAGATGCTACTGAGATTTTCAGATTTGACGATCCATCTTTAGAAGGTGTAGCTGTAGGCGTAGCTCCGGGAAAGACTCGGGCTATAACCTTTAACGCCCCGACTGACACAGGTGACTACACTTATTATTCAGACGTTGCCAATCACAGAGCGTTAGGAGCTAAAGGAGTGATGATTGTAGAGTAGGCTAAATTTGATCAATGTTAAAAGCTCCCTTTCTTTATAGAGGGGGAGTTTTTTGTAGCCAATGATGTGATACAATATAGTTGAATGTCAAAGCTAAAAACTAAAAGCTAAAGGTTGAATGTCATATGAAATCGGTGCACCTATTTTTCGACCTTTGATTGATTTTGAATGATAGTTTTTTAATCAATTTAGATTTTTGTTCTTTCTCAAAATAGAGTTGTTCTTGTTTGAGATTCCATTCAGCTAAGACAAAATAGTTAACGTAGGATTTGGGCAGAAATACTTCTCATTGAAATGATTTTTCTTTGTTCATAGAATTTAGTAGATTAGAATTAATTTTCAAAGTCGAGTAATTATAGTCTATTAATACTCTGAACAAAAATCAACTTAAGGTGCTACGATTTTATTTGGCTAATAGCCGCTAAAAGCTAAAAACTACAACTTAAAACTTAAATCTTAAAATTTCTTAACGATGTTTTAATTCAGTTTTGAATTTTGAGTTTTGGTTTTGACTTTTGACTTTTGAGTTTCAACTATATTTCATATATCATTTGTATTTTTTAAAAATAATGTATTTAAACAAAAAACCCATCTTTTTTTTGATATTGGCTATTATAGTAACAGTGGCTGGCTTTTATGTTCTTCAAAACAATCAAATATTCACAGGCAGAGCTGAGTCAGATGATAATATCATTGGATATGCTTGGAGCGAAAATATGGGTTGGATAAGTTTTAATTGCACAAATGAATCTAATTGCGGAAGTAGTAATTATGGAGTGGATATTGATATGGAAACAGGCGATTTCTCCGGGTATGCTTGGAGTTCCAATATCGGTTGGATTGATTTTTCTCCGAGCGGACCTTACCCCGGAACTCCTTATCACGGAGTCAAATATGAATATGGGGATAGTGGCTTGGAAAGAAGGGTTACTGGTTGGGCCAAGACTTTAGTCTTAGAAGATGAAGGTTGGATAAAATTAAATAGCGATCCTTGGCTTTCTGGTTGGGACCAGAGACGGCAAATAACCATAGATAGTAATGATATAAATAATGATCTTGATCAGTTTCCAGTGCCAGTGTCTATAAACAATAATGCAGGCAAAAACAATGCTGATATCACTTCTATATTTGATGAAGTGGGAACTAGTAGTCAGAAAATAGCCATAACTGAATCTGACGGAGTAACACAGTTGTATGCTGAAATAGAAAAATGGGACGCGGCGAGCGAGGAGGCGGTTATTTGGGCAGGAGGATATAATTGTGATATTGATAGTTCTTCTAATACTCATTTTTATATTTATTATGACAATGACCAGTCAAGCAATGATTCTTATGTAACTTTAGGCACCAATGCCACCACTTCTGAGCAGATATGGGGCAATGATTACAGCTTGGTTCAACATTTAAATGAAGAGGAAGCAGGGGCAGGAACGGCGGCTTTATATAAAGATTCTACCAATAATAACAATAATGGAGATGACCAAGTTTCGGCTACTGGTCAAGATGGGCAAATCAATGGAGGACAGGAATTTGACGGGTTAGATGATTATATTAGCTTGGGAGATAATGATATAGAAGGTGTTTTTGCTGAAGGAAGTTCGGTTTTTACAGTAACTGCTTGGGTTAAACCAAGTATTTTAGGAACCGCAAGTAGCAATCACGGCACTAGAAATGTAGTGTTAGCTCGTGCTTCAGATAGTAGTAACGATAATTTTGAATTAGGAATTAGTGATGGAGGTGATTTGGACTTATATATTGATGAAAACAATGATGATATAACGAAAACTTATGGAGCGGGCGAGATGACCATAGATGACTGGCATTTTATTACAGCAAGTTTTAACTCTGGTTTAGTAGATGTATATTTAGATGGGAACCATTATACAGGTTCTTTCGTTGGAATTTCTTTGGACGCAGCCAATGGTTCACCTGTAACAATTGGAGTTACAAGGCATTCTGATATATATTTTGAAGGTTTTATTGACGAAACCCACATTTCAAACACAATCAGAAGCCCAGCTTGGGTGGAAACTGATTACAGAGCAGGAATGGATGATCTACTTACTTGGGGCTCAGAGGAATTTGTTGATTACGGGGTTACCGCTGATATCAGCTCTGGCGAGTTCTCAGGCTGGGCCTGGAACAAAAGCAGAGTGAACAATGCTTCTGGTATCGGTTGGATTAGTTTTAATTGCGCTGACAGCGGAGCCGGAGGGTGCGCAAGCACTGATTATATGGTTTCTGGCTATTTAAATACTGTTCCCACCTCCACCAATATGACTTCTCCTAATTGGAGTAGTTCTGACGCCTGTTCTGATACTGCTTTGAAGTCTATTTTGGAATGGGAGTTTTCAGATCCTGATAAGGGTTCTTCCCAGTCAGCTTATCAATTAGTGGTGGATACTGACGACACCAGAGATGATGATACTCCGCTACTTGATACAGGAAACACATCAGGAAGCGCTCAGCAGTATTTACTAAATTCTTCATCTTTGGACTATGACACCTCCTATTATTGGTGGATTAAGGTATGGGACAATCATGATATTGATTCTGATTGGCATCAATACTCCACTGAACCAGATACAGATAATGATGACGGCAATGCCAACACTTTTACCACTTACAAGCATGAATTTCCAGAAGTTTATTTCCATTGGGTTCCGGATCCGCCTAGTGTTAACGAGGATGTAACTTTCACTAGTGATTCTTCAAGATATACGGTTGCTACTCCAACTATCGCTACTTCTTGCAGTACCAGCACCTGCAATTATAATTGGGATTTTTCAGGCTCTGATGCTACAATAACAGAAGGAAGCACTTCTTCTTCCACTATTACTGTTCAATTTACTTCCACCTCCACTCAAACCGTTGTCTTAGAAGTTACTGATCAAGAGGACTATACTTGCGCCAGTTCAACTTCCATTGAAATGAATCCGGAATTGCCGATATGGAGGGAAGTGAAGGTAAATGATTAATTTGTAAATATTTTGGAATTTGATGAGAAAAACATTTAAAAATTTTAAAAATAAGGGAAAAAATATCAACGGTTTTACTTTAATAGAATTAACGGTTGTACTCGCTATTATTGCTATTTTAACTGCAGTTTTTTTGGCCAGTTTTCGCGTCGGCAGTGAGCCATCCAAGATCAAGTTGGTTTCCCACAACATTGTTAGTAATATTAGATTGGCCCAAAGCAACACCTTAGGAGCGGTAAAATATGAAGACCAAGTCCCGGAGGGAGGCTGGGGAGTTCACATGGAAGAGGGAAATTCGCGATATGCTATTTTTGCCGATATTAACGCCAACCATAGCTATAACGAGATAGATGAAAAGTTTGTTATTAAAGATTTTAGTGAAAATATACAAATCACATCTATTGATCATGGAGATTCTGTAGATATTGTTTTTGACCCTCCAGATCCGACCACTTATATAAATGGCACCAGCACTGGTTCAGTATTAATAAGCTTAATAGATGATCAGGATAATTCTGAGTCTATAAGAGTTAACTTTTTCGGATTAATAGAAGTGGTTAAAGAATAATTACTAATCACTTTATGTTCATATATATGAACAATAAGACTAAAAAAATAACAGCTGAAGCAGTGAATATCAAAAAAAATAATGGTTTTTCCCTTATTGAAGTCGCTACGGCTTTATTTGTTATATCTGTTGGACTGGTGGGTATTTTAAGTTTGATATCCCAAAATATCCAAGCTGAAAATATTAACAAAAATAAGTTAATAGCTTCCCAATTGGCTCAAGAAGGTCTGGAATTGGTTCGGAACCGACGGGGAGATAATTGGCTTACTGATGATGATTGGAATGACGGCATAACAGAGGATAATTATATAGTAGATTATACTGGAAAAATTCAGGAGGTGTCTGGCATAGAAAATGCTGTTTTGCAAATGAATGATGAAGGATATTATGTTCATGATGGGGATTATAGTGATACTATTTTTAAAAGGATGATAATTATTAGATCATTTCCTATGGCAACGCCTCCCCCTATGGCAACGCCTCCCCCTGTGGCAACGCCTCCCCCTATGGCAACGGCCTCCTCTTCTGTTTCTTGCCAGGTGAAGTGGAATGCCAGAGGAAGAGATTTTGATTATATAGCGGATACGGTGTTGTATAACTGGAGATGATTTTATTGTTAATTTAGCTGATATAAGCTTGGGAAGTTATTAATTGTTGTTTATTATAGCAAGAACATAATCATTAATAACTATAAATAATCTGGTAACCACTAATAATAACTCATAATTTTCTTGTCAAAACCGCCTTATGAAAAAACAAGAAAAACAAATATTAGAACAAAACAGAACTGCAACACAGGAAAAGGGCTTTACTTTTATAGAGATGGTGGTGTCTATTGCCTTGTTTGCAGTGGTTGCTCTATCATCTACGCAGATTTTAAAGATGGTATTAGAGGGTCAGCAAAGCGCTATTACTTCCCAAAATATTCAAGAAAATATGAGATATGTTTTTGAAGTTATGAGCAAGGAAGCGCGGGTGGCAACAATAAGCAATGATGAGTGTGAAGATATTTTTTCTCCAAGCGCAAGCGCCGAGAATAAGGTTTTTAATGAAACAGAGATTAATGACAATGATGCTCTTTATTTTAAAAATCAATATGGTGAATGCACAGTTTATTATTTGTCAGACAGCGGGGTTATGATGATTACTCGGGGAGAAGATACCGCTTCCACTACTCCGAATAATTTAGCTATTAACAGTTTGGAATTTAGCATAGAAGATGACGGTATTGGAGAGGTTCATTCAATGCAGCCTAAGGTAACTGTAAATATGAATGTAACAACTGATACTAACGATGAGATGCATAAGAAAGAAATGAAATTGCAAACAACAATATCGTCTAGATATTATGAGTAAATTTTAATCTGGATGTTATTCCTGTATCAAAGATTAGTATTTATGGCTTAAAGTTATGGTGTTAATTTAAAGATACTTTTATGAATATGAAAAAGGCTAAATTCAAGAACATAAGGCTAAATTGCGTTAAAAATGAGCAGTTTGGTTCAGCTTTATTAATGACCATTATGATTTTGGGCGGCTTTTTATTGTCTTCTCTCGTAGCTGCCAACATAATTTTTCACGGTATTAAAATGGTTAAAGTGCAAACTTCTTCTACCAAGGCTTTTTTTGCTGGTGAAGCTGGAGCGGAAAAAGCTTTATGGAAAGTTAGGAAAGACGGATACAGCTTGCCTGCTTCAGATGAAGAGAATATTTTTTCTGGAACATTGGGTAATGGAAGTAGTTATTCTGTTAATTATACAGCAGCATCCTATACTGATATAATGACCTCTGTGGGAGAATATGAAACAACCAAAAGAAGCACGGAAGTGGAATGGTGAATACTCAATAAAATCCAAAATCCAAAATCCTAATGTCAAATGAAATCCAAAATCCAAATGACAAATTAAATATAGTTGAAACTCAAAACTCAAAAGTCAAAAGTCAAAACCAAAACTCAAAATTCAAAACCAAAATTTAAATGAAATCCAAAATCCAAAATCCTAATGCCAAATGAAATCCAAAATCCAAATGCCAAATTAGTCAAGCAAAGCTTGACTGCTCAACGCTGAACGCATAAAGATTAAAGATATTAAAAATAGGAACCTATGTTTATTCATTTGACATTTGAGCTTTGACATTTGACCTTCATTTGACATTTGAGCTTTGTCATTTGGATTTTATTGTATGACATTAGGATTTTGACATTAGGATTTTATTAAGTAGAAGTTTTAAGTTTTAAGTTGTAGCTTTTAGCTTTGAGTTTTTAGCTTTAAGTTCTGACATTTGACATTTATTCATTTGGATTTCATTTGTCATTTGGATTTTGTCATTTGGATTTTATTAAGTAGAAGTTTTAAGTTTTAAGTTGTAGCTTTTAGCTTTTAGCTTTAAGTTCTGACATTTGACATTGTGTGCCTAAAACAACAAATAATTGAAAAAACAGAGAATATGGGTTACTATAAAAATAAACAATATAAACTTAACTTACAAACACTTGTATTGATGTTTTTAAAAATTAAACAACAAGCAAACCAAAAATATTATGTCTAAATTTATTATCCAAGGCCAAGCTAAATTATCCGGAGAAATAGAAGTGAAAGGAGCTAAAAATTTAGCATTAAAAATAATCCCAGCCTCCATTTTGATAAAAGATGAAATTTTTGTTACCTCTCTACCTGATATAAAAGATATAAATAAATCCTTATCTCTACTGGAAAAACTCGGCGCCAGTATTAAAAAAAACGAAAATTCAGCTCAAATAAACTCCCGCGAGATTAAAGAAACAACTCTATTTGAAGGCCATGCCAAAACATTCAGGGCTTCAATAATGTTTGTGGGACCTCTACTAGCTCGTTTCGGAGAAGTAAGTTTTCCGCACCCCGGTGGATGCGTTATCGGAGCCGGGAGGAGGCCTATTGATTTGTTTGTGGAAGGATTTAAAGCATTAGGAGCCGAATTAAAGCAACAAGGAAATTATTACCATTTAAAAGCTTCTAAACTTAGTGGAACTGAATATTTTTTTCCTAGTATAAGCGTCACTGCCACTGAAAGCTTAATGATGACCGCCACCTTAGCCCAAGGAACCACAGTTCTTAAAAATTGTGCTATGGAACCAGAAGTTAAAGTGTTAGCAGATTTTTTAAACAACAGGGGCGCAAAAATAAAAGGAGCAGGCACACCGACTATAAAGATTCAAGGAGTTAATAAATTAAAAGGAGGACGAGCCAGAATTATTCCAGATCGAATTGAAACCGGCTCTTTCGCTATTATGGCGGCAGCTACTGGCTCAGAGCTAACCATTACCGAATGCGAACCTAACCATATTCAAATCTTATTAACCATTTTTGATAAGATCGGAGTCTATTATAAAAAGGAGAAAAATAAACTACACATAAAGCAGACTAAATCATTAAAACCGTATAACATCAAAACTCATGAATACCCCGGTTTTCCCACAGATCTTCAACCGCCATACACGGTCTTAATGACCCAGGCCAAAGGAACCAGTCTAATCCATGAGGCTATTTATGACAGAAGATTGCTTTATATAGATCTCCTCTCTCAAATGGGAGCTGACATACTAATGTGTGATCCTCATAGAGCCATTGTTAACGGTCCCACCAAGCTTTATAATCGAAAATTAACAAGCCCTGATCTTCGAGCGGGAATTGCTTTATTGATAGCATCTTTAGTAGCCAAAGGCACATCTGAAATAGACAACATCTATCAAATAGAAAGAGGTTATAAAAATATTGATAAAAGATTAAAAGCTATAGGCGTTGATATTCAAAGAAAAAACGAATGACAAGATAAAAAATAAATACAGACTACTAATTTTTATTGTTTGTTAGCTATAATTATTTTTTATGGTATCAAAAAGAAGAAGAATATTATTCCTTTTATTTATATTAATATTTGCTATTATATCTTCTCTTACTATTTTGTATACTTCCGGATATAGTATAAATTGGACTTGGCCACCCAATTTTAATCAAGTGTTGCAAAAAACAGGTATGTTAGTGCTGGAAACTGAACCTGAAGGAGCTGATATTTATATAAACGGAAAAACACAAAAAAAATTATTAGATAATATTGGATTATCACAAAACCAGGAAAACATCGTGAAAACTCCGGCTAAGATAAAATACATAGCTCCTGGCAAATACCATATACGTTTGGAAAAGGAAAATTATTGGCCATGGGAAAAGGAGCTGCGCATTCTACCCGGAAAGCAAACCAAGACCCAAGATATAATTTTATTCAAAAAAAGCCTTCCTTCAAAAATCGTTTCCTCTTCGGCTCAAAAAATAAAAATATCATCTGATAAAAATTATATACTACTACCTAAAGATGACTTATTGGTTAATTTAAACAAAGAACAGGCCATAAGCATAAAAAGCCAAGAAACTGCAAACTTAAAGGCTACTTCTACTGCCAAAACCATTTCTTGGTCTCCAGACAGCCAAAAATTTTTAATAGGAACAAAAATATATAATATTGATGATATTAAAAACCCCATAAACTTAGATGATAAACTGTTAAATTCCAATGTCAAAAATATAAAATGGCTTAATAATTCAGTTATTTACTACCAATTTAAAAATTCAATCGCTTACTATGATATCAATCAGGATAAAAGCGAAACCATCCTTTCTTTAGAAAAAAATATAATTGACTATCTCCCAGGAGATGATAGGATTTATATTATAAACAGCCAAGGAATGCAGGTATCAATGGGAATATATTCCATTGATTCAAAAACCGTTTTTAGAAAAATCAATCTTCCTTATTCTACTAGCTACACTTTCATTAACCCTTCACACAAATTAATAAATCTATATGACAAAAATTATAATATATTGTATCTTATAAATGAGGATTCTTTTTTCAACCCTATAAAAACTATTCTAGAAAATATTAAATATACTGACTGGGCAGGAGAAAATAAACTGGTTTACGCAAACAAATTTGAAATTTGGACTTATAACATAGAAAATAACAAAAAAACCTTGTTAACGCGCATCAGTGAACCGATTATCGGAGTAAGTTGGCATCACAGCATGAAATACGCTCTTTATTACACAAAAACCGCCATAAATGTAATTGAAAACAAACAACAGACAAAAAAGAGTATAACTAATCTAACAAACGTTACAAGAATTTATTCATCTGCGAAGGGGATGAGTGGTAACTTTATATATTTTAATGCTAAAATCGGCAGAAACACAGGGCTATATAAATTAAGCCTTTAATAGAAAACTTATAATTAACATATATATTATGATAGGAGTATTAGATTCAGGCTTAGGAGGACTTACTTTCTTAAAAGAGTTTTCAGATGCATTGCCTGGCTATAGTTTTGTTTATCTAGGAGATAATGCCAGAGCACCCTATGGCAACAAATCACAAGAAATTATTTATAAATACACTCGCCAAGGAGTGGAATTTCTTTTTGACAAAGGGTGTGAGCTTATAATAATCGCGTGTAATACCGCATCAAGTGAACCCCTGAAAAAAATCCAACAAGAATTTCTCCTTGAAAAATACCCTGATAAAAACGTTTTGGGAGTAATTGTTCCCACTGTTGAAGGTGCTATGCAGAGTATAAATTATAATTCTAAAAAAAATAAAATAGGAATCATCGGAACCAAAGCGACTATGGAATCCAAAAGTTATGACCAAGAATTTAAAAAACTATCTCCAAAAGTAGAAATATACAAAAAAGCCACCCCTTTGCTAGTGCCTTTAATTGAAGAGGGATGGCTGGATAGACGGGAAACTAAAATGATATTAAGGTATTATCTGCGAGACTTGAAAAATAATAAAGTAAATACATTAATCTTGGGATGCACTCATTATCCAGTGCTACATAAAACAATACAAGGAATAGTCGGATCTCAAATCAATGTAGCGGATGCTCCTAAAGCCGTGGCTCTACGCTTAAAAGACTATCTAACCAGGCATCCGGAAAGAGATGAAAAAATTGAAAAGAAGAGAAAGAGAATCTTTTATACCACAGATGATAAAAAAAGATTTGCCAGTATCGGACAAAGATTTTATAAAGCACCTATTAAAAAGGTAGAAAAAATAAACTTGGAACAATAATCAATTGTTTAGTTACCTCCAAATCTTCTTTTTCTTCGAGAAAATTCTTTTATAATATACTCCACATCATTTTCAGCAAAATCAGGCCAATATTTATCTAAGAAAATTAACTCACTATAAGCTGATTCCCACAACTGAAAGCCTGACAACCTTTTCTCCCCTGAGGTTCTGACTATAACATCAGGATCACCCACTTCCGGGTGATATAAATTTTCAGAAATAGTGTCTTCATTAATATCATCATTTTTAATTCCGGCCTGAACCATCTTGCGAATAGCATCAACAATCTCGGCTCTTCCTCCGTAATTAAGGCATACATTAAAGATGCCATTTTTGTTTTCCTTAGTCTTTTCTTCAACCTCCCTACATCTGTCAGGAATACCCCCAGGAAGCTCATCCACTCCTCCACTAATTACCACTTTATGTCCTTTTTTCATTGCGTTCTCCACCTCTTCCCTTAACACTTTTTCCAGAAGATCCATTAAATATTCAACCTCTTCTTTTTTTCTATTCCAATTTTCAGTAGAAAAAGCATACGCTGTTACTATTTCCACACCTTGATCCAAAAACCACTTAGGAGCTTCCCTAACTCTTTTTTCACCTTCCATATGTCCTTTAAAAACAGATAATCCTCTTTCTTTGGCCCACCTTCGATTGCCATCCAAGATAAGCCCCACATGCTTGGGAATTTTATTGTTTTTCACTGAATTTTCCATAATAAAATAATGGTTAATACTCTTAAGTATAAATAAACACTGGCAAAAATAATTTGTTTTTTATAGCCAGATATAAAAAGCTAATTTTTGATTTTAATCATTTTAAACCTTGCGGTCAATCCTGTTAATATTTTAACATTATTTTCATCGATCTCCAATTTCTTAGCTAAAAATCCGATCAATTCCTTGTTAGCCTTGCCTTTTTCCGCCCGAGCTTTTATATCTATTTTCAATACACCCTTCACGACAGATTTTATCTTATTAGCTGGAGCACCTGCTCTAACTTTCACTTTTATCACTATTTCTCTTTCAAATTTTAATCTTTCTTTTAGCTTATTTAACATAAACTTTATTTAATCGTTTTTTTACCTACCAATTGTCCGCAAGCCGCCTTAATATCCTGTCCAAATTTATATCTTTGGATAACTTTTACACCTTTTCTCTCAAGGATGGCGCGAAATTTATTTATTTGCTGTGGAGTGGAGCCCTTATACCCTTTGGTTGAATTGAATTCTATTAAATTAACCTTTAAATGCTTGCCCAATTTTTCTTTTAGCAGATCTGCTAATTTATAAGCTTGAGAAACTGAATCATTAATACCTCTAAGCATTATGTATTCCACCATCACCTCTCTACCTGTATAAAAAATGTAGTCAGCCACGACATTTAATAACTTATCTATTCCAAACCTTTTATTTACAGGCATTAAAGAGCTCCTTAATTTGTCGCTAGCGGCATTCAAGGATATCGCCAAATTAACTTGCATATATTCCTTAGACAATTTTTTAATACCGTCAATAATACCAACGGTAGAAATGGACATCTTTCTAGCTCCTATATTGAAAAAATCTTTATCATTTAAAAAATGAACAGCCTTAACTACTTCATTGTAATTCAACATTGGCTCCCCCATTCCCATGAATACCACATTGGTTACCTTTTGATTTTTATCTTTTAGGTATCTTTCAAATAATAATACTTGTTGTACAATTTCTGTGTACAATAGATTTCTTTTACATCCCAACTTGCCGGTAGCACAAAAATTACAACCCATGTTGCATCCCGCTTGGGTTGATACACATACGCTGTTCTGATTTCCATACCTCATTAGAACGGATTCCACAAAATTATCATCAAAACAAACAACCGCTTTAACTGTCTTTTTGTCCTTGGATTTAAAAATATCTGCCTCAATTTTCAATGGACAATTCTCCCATAATATCCCTCTTAGTTCTTTGGGTATATTGCCAGCCTCCTGCCAAGAACTGATGAATTGTCTGTAGACAGCATCATACACCTGCTTATGCCTGAATTTAGGTTGGTCTTTAAGTATATCTTTTAATTTTGATAAGTTCATATTATCTAAATTTTTTTATTCTTTTAACTTATGAAAAATTTGCCTCCTAAGGAAAACAAGGAGACAAAAAACGTTCATTGTATTTATGCCAACTCTTTGGTCCAATAATGGGTTATCGCCAAAATAAACAAACCAATAAACAATGCTACCCAGGAATTTATTTCCTGGCTTCCCATATGCAAATAAACCTCCAATAATCCCCATACCCCCTTCCAAAAAGTAACAACGGCACACCCGATCAACAAACTAAAGATCGCTTGTTTAAAAGGTTTTAATTTTTGAATTCTGTGAAACATAGATTATAAATTATAAATTAAAAAAACATAAACAAAATTGTCACAATTACTAAACCCAATGCAAACCTTTTTTGAATGAAAAATACTTGATTAACTCCATTCCACATCTTCACCCGCCTGTTAGACTGAAAGATTTTTTGTGATGGTGCGGTTTACATTCATTTCAAATAATATATTGTACAATATTATTATTAAAAAACGTTTCTTAATTTAAAAGCCCTGAAATTTACACCTTCGGTCTTTTTTATTGGAGCATAGTCAAAGTCAAACCTACCTTGATGAGATTTGACCTTGAGAAACCAAAACTGCTTGATAATGAGCGAGTATTATTCAGGCATAGCCCCTCCTTCTTCAATATCTATTATCTGAACTCTTAGACTGAACTTTAGGAGCCGAAAAGCTCTTCAACTTTTCTAAATTCATCTCCAATGTCATCCCTTTTATCCAAACGATTTCCCTTGGAATTTTCTCTAGGAATAACTCTTACTTTAGCATTGATGAAAGCATTCTTGATCTTCTGCTGAAGTTCTTTAACAACTTCACCTTCACTCCGCTCCTCTTTAATTGTTACATTAGATACCAGGTAAACAACCCTGGTTCCATCTGAAAAAAATCCTTTTTCTTTAGAGTATCCAACACCTGATGGAACAACTTGAATCCCTTTTTTTTGAAAGTAATCAAAATCAATTTCAAGTGGCTCTCCTTTTGTATAGGATCCAGGATAACCTCTTTGTCCATCAGGTCCACCGGGTCCAACCACTAACGCAACACAAATTGAAATCTGGCTATTCCTGATCTCAGGACGAACTATATCAAAGTTTCCTTCAATCGCTGCCTGAAAAAGTGAACCAAGATTTCTAATTCGTTTTATCATCGGCTGCCATTCCGGTTCTCCAGGACGGACATTAACTTCCGATACTTGAATTGAGATTGGTCTTCCCTTATTGTCTATTTTCACAAAACATCCAGGATAGAGGACACAAGGCCTCAAGTGGTCCTTCTCTTTAAGAAATTGTATAAGAGGCATTGCAATTTGTTCTTTAACCATCTTCCTGAGGCGAAGAGATTCAAAGGGATGTGGAGAAATACTCCCCATACCTCCAGTAATAGGGTTTTGCGTTCCTCTTTCAGCAGCATATCTTTCTGGATAATCCATAGCAGTTGGCAACATACGAAATCTGCCATATCTGTCAACAAGAATAGTAAAGCTTATTTCCACTCCACTCATCAAAGACTCAATAAGCAATGGCCATTCTTTGTTGCTGTGAATTCTCTTGTAGTTGCTTTGATAATCACGGATCAATTGATCGTAAACTGGTTTTATATCAAAAATTTTTTGGATCAATCTGGCTCCTTTGCCTCCTGCGCTATAGGGGTATTTCAATACAGCACCACCGTAATCCTGGACTAGAGAAATGCATATCTTACGAATTTTTTCAAAATTCTTAGCATCTACTTTAAACCATTTGTCAGCTACTGGTATTTTAAATTCATCGCAGTAATATTTTGTCCAGATCTTGTCACCTTCTAGTCTGGCAGCCTTCGAGGTCAAGCCAATCACCTTGTCGCCATAGCCTACTTCAATAAGCCTATCCACAAAACCCTCAAAAAGCAAGTCTTCCGGCATTGGAACAACGCAATCAAGTTCGCCATTTTTCAAAGCTTTCAGTGTTGCCTGAAAATAGGCTTCAACAGAATTGTCTTCAGTTGGAATGAAGTCAATTGGGTGACCAAGTTTTTTCTGAAATTCAGGCTGTCCAGAAGTTCCACGAACAATAATTCCCTTATAACGACCACTTTCCACTTCGCTTTTGGCAGTAGAAACCACTTGAGCGCTTAAATAAGTCCTGCCGTCGGTTCCTGCAAATCCGATTTTGTAATCACTTGTTATTTTCATTCCTCTTTTTGTTTTGTTTATTTTTCTGTTAAATATATCTATTTCTCTATTTCCAAAAACTAAATTTTCATTCTTTTTTTCGACTTTTTAGTTATCCACATTTTTATTTCTTGACAAGTAATATTGGCTTGATATACTGATAATGTCTTTCGGTTCTAGATAGAACCGTTAGGGTTATACATCCTAGGGCCACCCTCTTAGTTGAGGGTGGTTTTTGTTTATACTCATTCATTTTCGCGATATTTTAAATCCTTTCCCCATAATTCATTTATATCTTTCAAATCAAAGTAATCATCCCCGCTGGTTTTTAGTTCGTGAGAGATATTATCTTTTGACGAAAAGATATAGACCTTTTTGCCACTGTTTTTCAAATAATTCACTAATGCTAAAAAATCGGCGTCACCACTGAAAAAGATCGCTATGTTATATTTCTGGATGTTATGCATTGCGTCAATCGTTATTTCCACATCCATATTTCCTTTTTCTATGATAGATTCTCCACTTTCGCTAATAACAGAGATTCTTTTTAACTCTTTTTTTCTTACGATAAAACCAAGCCCTTTCTTGAGATAAGTAAAAAATTTATGCTTTCCATCCAAGTCATAATCTCTTGTCCCTGCTTTTGGATAAGCGTCATAATAAAAAATTTCAACTTGGTCTGCATTAAAATTTCTCCTAAAATAATCTTTAAGAGTTTTGTATTCAATAAACTTTTTTACCGATTTGACCGCATTCCAAATATTTGAAGCGTCAATAAAAACATACACTGTGTTTTCTGTTTTTGTTTTGTTTATTTTTCTGTTAAACATATCTATTTCTCTATTTCCAAAAATTAAATTTTTGTTCTTTTTTTCGACTTTTTAGTTACCCACATTTTTACTTCTTGACAAGTAATATTGGCTTAATATACTGATAATGTCTTTCGGTTCTGGATAGAACCGTTAGGGTACTACATCCAAGAGCAGTCCTCCTCGCGGAGGGCTGTTTTTATTTCTTTCCCTCTTTATACTTTAATTCTTTACCCCAAATATCTTCTTCTATTCTTAATAAACATCTTACCATAACCATAGTAAGTTTTTAAATATTTTTCTCGATGAGTGGCATCTTGCTGGTTTAAACAAGATTCATAATATATTAGTTTTAATGGCCTCCTATCTTTTGTTGACTCAATTAATCCTTTTTTATGTTGCTCAAATCTTAATTTTAAATTTTCGGTATATCCAATATAAAACTTTTTGTCTTTCATTGACTACAAAACAACTAAATAAGTTGCTGATCCGTAGTGATTAACTCAACTTGTTTTTATTCACCTTTTGATACTTCTCGCACGAATACACTGTAAGTTTCGCCACTATCTAAAATAATCTTGATAACCTTGCCATTTACTTCAACAGAGGTGACTTTTTGACCCTCAATTCCTTCTTTAATTCCAGATAATCCGTCCGTGATTTGTTTCTCATGTTGTTCTTTAGCAGTGCCAATTTCAGACGGTTCGCCAAAATTTAATCCCAACGGTAATTCTTCCTCATGAGAAATGCCAATTTCGGTTTTAGCCGGCCCGAACTTGCTGGCTGGTTGGTAAAAACCAACACCTGGAATATTCTTGTAGTGTCTGTATCCTGCGGCAATCGTATGGGTCAAATAGAGAGGTCCACGACCGGAAATTAACACGGGTTTTGAAGGATCAACGTCAGGAGGAATGACTTTGTCCAAATCCTCAACCTTAAAATCGCCCGCGAGATTAAACTCAACAAGAGTATAATCTTCAGTTTCTTTTTTGACCCATGTAAATCCTTCTGGCCCGCGCCCTTCGCCTTCAGGTAATGGCTCTAAAACTTTAGTCTCACCCTTGGTCATTTCCCCTTCTGCGTCTTTTGACATGTAGGTGAAATATCCCTCTGCCGGGTGCACGCCGTGCAACAAACTGGCAATTACCCCGGGCGAAGCAACACCGTCAATAACAATGCCTTCGGCTTTTTCATCGCGAGCAAATTTTTCAGCGTATTCGTACGCCAATCGGTCATGCTCCGGACCAAAAGTAATGCGGCCCTGTTGATCGGGTTGTAACCCAATCTCGCGGGCAAAATCGTTAATCGACAACTTTTCAATTTTTGACTCGCCTTCTTTGATTTCTTGAGGCATCTGTGCCTCAGGTGTGAAATTTTTTTCGTTCATAGTATTTGTCCTTTCTAAAAATTAAATTCCGGTCAGATCTTCAAAACTAACTTAAACCCTATTTCAGTTAGATAGTTAAATTGCTTGACACGACCGGCGATTATTCCATTGATCAATAATTGCAAAAAAACATCTGTCATTTTATTGTATTAAATTATCTAAATTGACGCTAAGCGCTTTGGCTATTTTTGCACGGTGTTCATTGTTGGACTTTGAATTGCACCTGACTCTATTTTAATAATCGTATTATGAGAAATATCAGCGAGTTTGGACAATTTGTCCTACGCCAAATTCCGTTGTTTCCGCAACTTTTTTATATTCTTCGCTATTGTTGTTTTTTGTTTTAGATACAGACATTTGGCGGTTTTAATTAACTGATAATAGCACCTGATTGGGCGATTTTCCACTCAAACCGCAATGAGCCAAATTATTGTAATAGATTCCACAATCTAAGCTTATAATTAAGCTTACAGACATTCTTAACCCCGATTTTGTCATAAAAAGATTCTTGGTCGGGGATGTGGGACTTGAACCCACGACCTCCACAACCCGAATGTGGCGCCCTAGCCATCTGGGCCAATCCCCGCTGAATAATTTTCAATTCACAATTTCTAATTATCTCAACTATTCTTGATCCAATTTCTATTTTATCACTTCTCCTTCAATGCTATTTCTACCGCCACCATGCCTACCAGATCCATAACTATCGTCCTTTGTCTTTCTTATGAATTGATTTAACATATAACCGAACACAGATAATACTATACTAAAAAGAATAGCGGGAAACAAACCATTTACGTAAAAACCCTGAATAATAGAGGATGTAAGAAGGACCAATAAGGCATTTATTACAAAAGTAAACAACCCCAAGGTCAAAACATTAACCGGCAAAGTTAAAATAAACAAAATCGGCTTTAAAATCATATTAAAAACACCTAAAAATACAGCCACCCACAAAGCTGCCCACAAACCCCCGATTTCCACTCCGGGTATGATGTAGCCGGCGATAAGTACAGCCAAAGCTGTCATAAACCATTTTACAAATAAATTCATAAAGGTGATCTAATTACTAAAAAAAGCGACTTATATCATGGAAGGTTACCACTAATATCAATAAAAGTAAGAAAATAAAACCAAAATTATGAAATAAAGCTTCAGTTTCTTTTTTTACCGGACAACCCTTGATCTTTTCAATAATCAAAAATAATATTCTGCCTCCATCCAAAGCAGGAAAAGGGATAAAATTAATAATAGCCAGATTAACCGAAAGCAAAGCCACAAATTGCATTAAATAAGCAATTCCCATCTCAGCCACTTGACCAGTTAAGGAAGCTATGCCAACCGGACCGGCTACTTGTTGGGCAACTCCGCTATCTCCAACTATTAATCCCTTTATTAACCCCACCAGAGCCAAGATTATAGTTACTATTAATAAACCAGTAGTTTTAATACCTTCCCAGATACCTGTAAAAAAAGAATATTTTACCAAACCAGTAGTAACCAATGCTACTCCCACTCCTTCCCGATCAGTGCCAGATAAAGACTGCGGTTCAATATTAAAAGTTACATCCTTATCTCCTCTGCTTATTTTATAAATCAATTCTTCATCGCAATGGCTATCTACAAAATCCTGTATCTTAGATACATCTTCAAATTTTTGTCCATTAATACTAACTATAATATCAGCCATTTTCATCCCTGCCTCCTTAGCCGGAGATTGAGGCAGAACCTTTACTACCTGTATCTTTTTATCAGAAACAATAGCATTGCTTCCTATGTCATTATTTATGGCCTTAGGAATTCCAGTTATAGATCCGATGGAAAACAAAACAGCCGCCAATACTATATTCATAGCCACTCCGGCTGAAAGAATAATAGCTCTTTTCCAAATTTTTTTGGAAGCGAAACTGTCTGATGATTGCTTATCTTCCCCGTCTTCGCCTTTTATTTTAACAAATCCTCCTAATGGAATCCAATTAACCGAATAAACAGTATCATCCGTATCTTGCACTTCTTTTTTCCCCAAAACCTTTTTCCACTTACCTTCTTTATTTTTATAAAAACCAAAAATCCGCGGAGGAAAACCAAAACCAAACTCCTCAGCTTTTACCCCGAATCGCTTAGCTACCCAAAAATGGCCGAATTCATGGACAAAAACCAAAACAGACAAAACCAAAATAAAAATTATAGCAGTAAAAAACATATTCTTTGAAGTTAAAACTTATATCCCCATATTCTAAGATAAACCACATTTTCAGTAAATTCCTAAAAAAAAATAATTTGCTAAATATGCATTATATCTTCTTCTTTTTTATCCCTTATTTGCTTTAATGAATTATTCTTGTTATCTATTTCTTCGTCTAATTCTTTTATGCATCTGAATTTATCATCCTCGGTTATTTCTTTGTTCTTTTCCGCATCTTCTATATCACTCTTAATCTCATCTCTTATATGCCTTATGGAAATGCGCGCATTTTCTAATTTTTCATTCAACTTCTTAACCATATCTTTTCTTTTTTCCTCAGTCATCTCCGGAATACTCACTCTGATTTTTTCGCCCTCATTGCCAACATTAACTCCCAAATCAGCTGTCTCAATAGCTTTTTCCACGTTTCTTATTGTATTTTTATCCCAAGGCACTACCACCAAAGTTCTAGGGTCTTCCATATTGATGTTTGCCAAAGCTTTCAGAGGGCTATTTATGCCGTAAACCTCCACTTGCACCCCTTCTAAAAGCGAAGGACTGGCTCGCCCTGTTCTCAAAGTTTTGATATTGGTTTTGAAATGCTCTATGGCATTATCAAAATCGTTTTCCCGTTCACTAATATATTCATTCATAAAATATTTAGCTCCAACATTTAATACACAATAAGGAAATTAAATGTTGTTAATTATTATATTATGATTTAGCAATTGCAATGGAAAATTATTTGTTAACTCCCAAATAGATAATATTGGGATTTTCAAAATCTATCAATAGGGCTGAACCACTCCTGGAAGAGGGTAGTTCCTGAACTGACCAATTATCTCCTCCATCAACCGAACCATAAAAAGTAGTATTTGTTACATAATAAATTTCATCAGAATTAAGAGGATTTACAGCAATAGAATTGATTGTTGTTTCCTTTTCCGGGGTTATCAATTCTATTCTCTCCCAATTATCACCGTTGTCAACAGATTTTAATAAACCGTAATCACTAGCCCAAAAAAGCAAACCCTTTTGAGCCTGAGAAACTAACAAATCTCTATATTCAACTCTATCATTAAATTCTTCCATATTGGCTTTTAAACTTGTCCAAGATTCTCCCTTGTCTGAAGATCTAAAAAGGCCGCTATCTTCTGTGGCTAAAAATAATTCACGACTGTCAAAAGGATTAATATTTATCTCTTCCACACTACTATCAAACCTTCTTAGGGTCCTCCAACTTCTCCCCCTGTCTTCACTGACCAAAATCTCTCCCCTGCTTGTCCCAGCATACACCCGGGAATTATCATAATAATCAATAGCTAAAGTATTTATTCTGGTTTTTACTTGATCATCAAAATAAACCCCGGCCCATGTTCGATTACAATCCGTGGTTTTATGAATCTTATTTTCTATGGAAGCATAAATTATACATTTAGCCCCAGGATCAACAGCTATGGCGTCAACTTTTTTTTGAGGTAATTTATCTACTGAATTCCAGCCATCACTCACATTGTAACTATAAAATAAACCATTGTCTTGAGTTCCGTAATATACAGCGTTATGATCGCTAGGATCCATAACCAAAACACTGGCGTTGGTATATTCAATGCTTTTCGATTTATCTCCCAAAGTCGGAACTTCAACCATCTGCTTCCAATTGTCTCCTTTGTTAGTGCTGACGAATACTCCTCCGTCATGTTCACTACCACCTCCTGTTTTAAATTTAATAAAACCGCAACCAGTCAAAGTAAAAACTAAAAAAAATAACACCGAGCACAATATTAAAGATTTGATTTTTGACATAAAAAATTTAATTAATTAATTTATACTGCAAGCAACCCCTTCCAAAACAAGGCCAGGGTTAACATTGGATTGTATCTGTTTTTCTCCTTTATCTAATTTATTATTAATTCTCAAGAGGTAATCTAAATCAATTCTTCTTGAAACTTCCTCTAATTCACTAAATAATACTTTGTATTGAACAAGATCTTTATTATTAGTTATCAAAAGCAATAAATCCCTAACCACTCCATGCCAAACTTCTAATATACTGTCTGCCTCTTTTGCCGATTCTCCTGCAAATGATGAATTCCCAAATATTTTATTAATTTCAGCAAATCTGGAATTTAAATCTTGATCAAAAAAACTGATAAAGACTTTGGCTTTAGCCAAATATTTCTCATAAAAATCCTTATCTTCCAACAATTTAACCGCTAAAGCCGGCCTACCCAATGATAACCGAGATATATTGATGGCATCTGTCCTGGAGGTGTTGAAATAATTGACTAAATAATCATAAATAGAATCAGTTTTCACAGGATAAAAATTCAAAACTTGACTTCTAGAAACAATAGTTTCTGGAATAAATTCCAAATTGGAAGCAATCATTATAATAATAACTTTACGATTAGGCTCTTCTAAAATTTTAAGCAAAGCATTGGATGCTTCCAAGCTTAAAGTCTCAGCTTCTTTAATAATGCCTATTTTATAGGAATTAAGAAAAGAGCTTTTACTAAGGGCGCTTGTTAATTCTCTTATTTGCTCAATAGAAATATTCTTTTGACCTGAATCTTTTTTAATAATATGAAAATCTCCATGAACCACCTCAAACCCATCTTCTTCTCCTTCTTCTTGTTTATACTTAGAGCTAGTCTTCAATCTCTTCATTTGCCTGCAAGAACGGCATTCCTCACAAGGAACTTTATCACTGGCTTGATTATTTTTTTCACACAAAATATTTTTAATAAAATAGTTTGCCAAAGTGTTTTTTCCCAGATTATTAGGCCCTAAGAAAACATAACTACCCCTTGGCTTATCTTTTTTTAAAACACTGGAAAGATAATTAACTATGTGCTCATTTCCGATCAAAGGCCATCCTTGTTTTTTTGTGCTTGTTTGTTCCATATATTGATATTACCACCTTTGGCCAATAATATCAAACCAAAATAAGCCTAAAAAATTGATTTTTACCCATACTCTTGATATAATTACCAAGAATTTATAATGATTATCTTCTTGTTTTAAATTCTATTTAGCATGTCAAATAGACTGAAAAAAATTGTTCTTTTAGCCGGAGATATTATTTTTTTATATGCATCTCTTTATATCGCTTTATTTCTTCGGTATCTGC
>JAGXOH010000040.1 GCA_023659985.1 Candidatus Falkowbacteria bacterium LH_S3
CAACTAATAAAATTAATTAATAATAAACCTTAACCTAAATTACAATCATTATGGACATGTATTCAAGAAATCAATACCTTAAACAAATAAGGTCAAAATATTTAAAAACTAAATTCAAGAAAAAGAAAGGAGAGCTGATGAATGAAGCAGAAAAACATACAGGACTGAACCAAAAATCTCTCTATGAAAAACTTAAACTTAAAAGTAATCTTGATAAAATCAAGACAGCAGATAACAAACTCTTAGTAATTTTTGTCAGCGTTACAGAACCGCACTTTATGAGGTGGATTTCCTCATCATTATGAGGCGGCAACGATAACGCTTCTACTTCTTATTTGTGTTCTACTAAGTTAATTGGTTCATTTCTTGCAAATGATTTAATATTTTCAATTGTCGTATCTAAAATTCTCGTCAGCGCTTCTTTGCTATTGAATGCGTTGTGCGGAGTAATAATTACATTTGGCTGGTTAATCAAAATGTGGTTTTCAAGAATTGTCTTTAAATCACAGTTCTTTTTGAAAGTTGAAGTTAAAAGCTCTCTTTCTTCTTTAATAAAACACTCCTCTTCCAAAACATCCAAGCCCAACCCGGCAAAAGTTCCTTGTTTTAAACCTTTTAACAGAGCCATTGTATCGCAAATTCCACCTCTAGCTGTATTTATCAAATAGCGCCCCTCTTTAAGTGTTTCTAAAGTTTTTAAATTTATCAGATGGTGAGTTGCTTTATTATGAGGAACATGAAGCGTGATAATATCGGATTTTTTTAATAAATTGTCTAAAGTAGTATAATTAAAACCAATGTTTTCAGCAAACTTCTGATCTTCTTTAACATCATACGCTAAAACATCCATTGAAAATCCTTTTGCCATTCTTATTACATGACGACCAATGTTACCAGTGCCAACTACTCCTAAAGTTTTCCCTTTTAAATCAAACCCTCTTAAATTCTCTAAAGAAAAATCTCCTTCTTTAGTTCTTTCCATTGAAAGATGAATTTTTTTTGATAGGGCTAAAATTAAGGCGAAAGTATGTTCAGCAACAGTATTTTCTCCATAAGTCGGCACATTTGAAACTAAAATATTTTCCTTTTGGCAAGTTTCCAAATCAATATGATCAAAGCCTGTTGAACGCGTTGTGATGTATTTTAGAGATTCCAAAGAACTAATAACCTTTTTATCTACATCAGAGTAAATAAAGGGGGATAAAATATCAGCACCTGAAATTTTCTCTAAATTTTGTGAGTTCAATTTATATTCGAGAAATATTAAATCAAAATCATTTAATTGAGATTTTAAATAATCTTTTTCCCATGATTCAACTTCAAAAAATACAACTTTTATTTTTTTCATATTTTTTTGTGATATAAATAATTAATAAAATATAAAATCAGGAGGCACAATACTATTTTTCTCCATCAATAAAAAATTCTGCTAAGATTTTAGCGCGCTATGTTAACAATTAGTCTAAACATTTTCGCCGTCACAGGTGGAGAAGGTAAACTTCCTGATTAGATGACGATCCTGCTTGTGAGTAAACCACAAATCATTAACTTTCTTTCGGTAGCGCCCTCGGGAGGAATCGAACCTCCATCAAGAACTTAGAAGACTCCCGTTTTATCCGTTAAACTATAAGGGTTCTTTTCTTAGGTTCATATTGTAACAAAAAAAGAAGATCTTTTCAAAATTTGTTTCCCACCCCTCTCTTTTATTTAAAATACCTACTAAAATTCAATAAAAACTCTAAAAGACCAACAGTTTGAATATTGCCAGAGCTCTTATTATTATCAACTCCAATGATCACTCCCTGCCTGAAGCCAAGTCTTTTTAGTATCCGTTGGCATTGACTCACTCCCCTGTTCTCATTCACCAACATAACTGGCATAATCTTATTTTTTAAAAACACTAAAAAGTCTATCTCCTCTTTCCTGTGAACATCCCGCCAATAAGTAATATCTGGAAAGTTTGGCAGTTTAGTTAAATGATTGAAGATCACCTGTTGAGTAAGGAATTTGAAAACATCATAGCGGTGAAGGCTTTGACGGGCGTATCTCCAATAATGAAGAGAATCATTAGTGTAGCAATAGAATAGCCAGAACAGAAACGGATCTCTAAAATAGATCTTTTTGAATCTACTAGTGGAAATGCCACCTCCGTTTTCGTATTGATAAACCAAACGTATTCCGAACATCCTTTCCAGGATCCCGAGGTAATCCTGAGCAGTCAAATGGGTCTTGGCCTTGGTGTTGCGGATCAACGTCTTGTATCCGACTGGTTCACCAGCAGAGGAAACTATGCCAGCAAGGATCTGGCGCGCCAAGAAAATATCCCGCCCCGTAAAAGCTATGTCTGCTAACAGCCAATACAAAAAATCATCATAGATCTTTTGCCTAACAGTATTATTAAAATAAAAATCATTAATAGCGGAAGGAAATCCACCAGTTAAAAAATAAGCATCCAAATAATACTCCAAAGATTTAGACTTTTTTATTTTATTATTGACAAGATCCGGTCTATTTAAAGATAAAAACTCAAAAAATGATAGAGGTAATATATGCTTTACTTCCACATCTTTTTCAATAGACTGCTCTGCCAAAGAACCGGAACAAATAATAGTTACATTCTTTAATAACCAGCTCTTTTTTAATTGTTTCAAGCCATGTTGCCATTTTTTCACCATTACCGCCTCGTCCAAAAATAAATACAAACGCTTATTTTGATTCCTGCTTCGTCTATCTTTAATAAAAGCTTTTACAATATCATTTAATTCCTCAAATCCAGATAAATTATAACAAGCATAATAGAGCACCCGATCCGGAGATATTTTTTGCTTATTTAAAAGTTGTCTTATTAAATTTTTAAGCAAGGTGGTCTTTCCCAAACCACGAGTTCCCTGAATAAGATAAATTCTATCCTTATTTAGCTCTGAGCTTTGAAATACCTTCCACTGCCATTGCAACTTTTTAGAATTATACTCTTCCAACACCGGATCATATTCCAATGCCTCTCCTTCCCACCAAGGATTTTGAATAGTAAGTTTTTTAATAGCTATTTTCATAACTCTATTGTTTATTATATTATACCTTAAAATATTATTTTATAACAAGAAAACATTGTTTTTGGTTAAAAATAAAATTTAAATAATGTTAATAAAGTAGGCTTAATGATAGAATAAAACAATAAGAAATAAATTATTTTCTATGAAAAAAGAATACAACCAAATAAGGCTAGATAAAATTTTGGTAAAAAATAAAATGGCCAGATCCAGAGACCGAGCCATAGATCTCATCAAGCAAGACGGGGTATATGTTAATGGAAAAATAAACAAAAAACCAGGAATGAAAATTTCTATTGAAGATCAAGTTACTCTTAAAAAAAATGACATTCCTTGGGTTTCCAGAGGCGGACTTAAGCTGGAAGAAGCTTTAAAAGTTTGGGATATTAACGTCCAAAACTTAACTTGCTCTGATGTGGGAGCTGCGACTGGAGGATTTACCGACGTCCTGCTTTATTATGGAGCGCGCAAAATTTATGCCGTTGATGTGGGCAAAAATCAATTAGCAAAAAAATTAAAAAATGATTCAAGAGTTGTTAATTTGGAAAAAATCAATTTTAAAAAAATAAATAAAAACAAAATAAAAAATAAAATTGACCTTGTTTGCATAGATGTCTCTTATATATCGTTAACATTAATTTTGGAAAGAGCTAAAAATATCCTAAAAAACAATGGGATTATTGTCGCTCTTATCAAACCCCGGTTTGAAATGGAAGCCAAAGCAGAGGTAGGCAAAGGTGTTATCAAAGATCAACAAAAGCGAAAAAAGGCAATTAATAAAATTACACATTTTGCCAAAGAGATTGAATTAGAGGTAAAAGATGTTATTGAGTCTCCAGTATTGGGAAGTAAAGGAAATAGAGAATTTTTGGCATATCTAAAAAAACATTATTAACTAAGCCAAACCAGTTACCTTTTTTTCCAATATTTCAACTTTACCGCTTAAAACACTAAAAACAGCTAATTTTGATTTTAAATTAAAGTTAAAAATCCAATAACCGTAGGCAATGATGTTTTCGCAAGTAATCAATGCTCTCTTAATAAATTCCAAGCTATATTTTAAAGCTTCTCTCTTGTAACAATTAAAATACGAAAAAAACAAAGCAAGGGGATATAATAATATAGATTTAAATATATATTTAAATCTATATTTTCTAAAAAATAATCTTGAAACTAAACACCGCCAAGCACTTTTGAAAAAACAAAATTAACTAAAGCGTAAGAAGAGAAAATAACCACCAAACCTATAGTGGCCCAAATTAAAATATTTTTCCCTTTGCTAATTTGTTCAGAATTACCTGCAGCAGTCATCCATATCAATCCACCATAAATAAACATAACCAAAGCTAAGGATCCAACTATACCAAGCACCGAACTTATAATCTGACCAATAAGATCTTCTGGTTGTTTAATACCGTCCAAAGGATTACTTAAAGATACTTTAGCAAAAACCAATGTCGGAATTAAGGAAAATAAAAAAAAGAAAGAAGTGGTTATTAATTTTAAAGCTTGTTTTCCCATATTATTTTTATAAAATTATTCTTTCTTTTATATTATCAAAAAAAAGAGCAGGTAACAATATTAAGTCTTGTACAATACAAAATAAGCCTCAAATGAAATCCATTTCTAACACAAAATGAGCCTGAATTAAGGTCTATTGTGTAATAAAGTGTGAGTCGTCACAATTGAAGTATATGACAATACAAATGGACGACTCACACATTATAAGTATTACACAAATTAAAAAATTTTTAAAGCTCAACGTATTCAACATCATAAAATCTAACCGAAAGGGTATTGGTTCTGTAATATATTTTCTAACCGAAATATAGTAGAGTATTCGATCAGATCTTTAATTACAGAACCAGCCCCCCATTTCGGTCAGATAGTTAAATTACTTGGCACGACCCATCTTAAATGTTCATCTAAGCGTTATTTGGTGGTTTTATACAAATCTGTCGATTTTCTCATATTTTTTCCAAAACCGACAAATGTGTATGCACATTACCCACAGCTCTTGACTTTACTTCTCTTACATCATCTATTTTAAATGTATCCATTTCATATTTTACAAAATCAGGATTATCTTGAATTTTTGTTTCAAATGTATTTAAAAACAGATCAAAGAGTTCAGGCAGCACCCTCTCTGAACTACCTTCTATTAAATAAGCATGAGAAAGAGAATTTGATTTGTAATGATTTTTTAGAGTAGTTGAAAAAGACATAAATAAAGATAAAGTTCAATTATTTCACCATTTCACCAAAATTTCCAAAATACCTTTTTCAAGCATTGCAAGATTAAAAAGGTAATCATTGTGATTAAAAGTTTCTCTCAACGGCTTTACTGTTGTCTCCCAACCCATTCCGTCTGTAATCCAAAAAAACTTATATTTTCCGTTCAAAACATCAAATAAATTTCTATATTCTCCAGCTGTAGATTTTAATTTTGAACCACCCCTACCATAAAAATTTGTCTCAATGATAAATAATTCTTTACCATTATCAATTACAAAATCATAACGGCGAGATGATTTATCAACTGGCACATCATAACCCAATTCATCTTTGATTTTTTTGGCATTAGTTTCTTTTAAATATTTAAAATTATTTTTCTCACAAACATCTTTGATAAAAACTTCAACAATGTTCTCCATAGCATGACCTCCACGATTTTTCCGTCCATTACTATCAAGCCCAGCTTCAACACCAATCATGTAATCTACTAGGTTTTTAATTTTCTTGTCAGTAATTAAAGTTTTTAGCCCTGTTTCTTTTACAAAATGTAAATATTTTTCAATATCATTATTAGAAATTTTTTCTTTAGAAAAATCATAATCTTCATAAACAAGTTTTTTGTTATGATAATCAACAAGAATTTTAAATTTCTTGGTATTGTTTCCATCTCTAACCACCAAAGCGGGAATAACTTTGGCAATGTTAGGATTTTTCTTTAACAAAAATTTAAACTCTTTATCAAAATCATTCTTTCCTATTAAATAATTCAGGTTATTTAAAGCAAGTTCTATTTGTTTTGTGTTAGTAAAAACTTTTTCCCAATTAATAAAATAAGACCAAATTGTATTGCTTGGTTTTAAATTTGAAATAAAAAAATCAAAAACCTGATCTTCTGTATTGCAATTTAATGTTGTTTTGTAGAAAGATAAATTTTTCATAGCATCATTTTTTATTCTATTTATTTCTCATGTTTTTATCCAATTCTTCAAATCTTTTAATAGATAAATCAAGATATTTTTTCTCATTTTCTATGCCAATAAATTTTCTTCCGAACAAATGAGCCGCTAATCCTGTTGTTGAGCTCCCGGTAAACGGATCTAAAATCAAATCACCTTTATTTGTGCTTGCTAAGACAATCCTTTTTAGCAATTCTGACGATTTTTGAGTTGGATGTTTTCCGAAAGTTTTTTCTATTCTCTGAGGAGTATTTATTGCCCAAACACTTCTCATTTGTTTTCCTTTTTCATGTAAAATTTCATGACGATCACTTCTCCCACAATGACTACATTTAATTTCTTTCTGATAGTTATTATTCCATTCAACCATTGTTTTGTAATTAAAGGTGTGTTTTGCTTTTTTTTCTTTTTTTGCCCAAAGCAAAGTCTCATGACTAGCCGTAAAAAAGCGACAGCTTAAATTTGGTGAAGCATTTGGCTTAAACCAAGCAATGTCATTTAAGAAATGAAATTTTTCTATTTCCAAAGCAAAACCGCATTGATAAATTGAATGATAAGTTCCACTTATCCAAATTGTGCCGTTAGGTTTTAATATTCGACGACATTCTTTAATCCAAGAAAGATGAAATTCAAAATTTTTTTTTATGCCATTGCTAAGATCCCAATCTCCTTTTTTAACACTTACCATTTTTCCATTTTGACAAGTAAAAGATCCACTAGATAAA
>JAGXOH010000041.1 GCA_023659985.1 Candidatus Falkowbacteria bacterium LH_S3
ATATTGCATTAAATTTGAGCAAACTTAGGTGCTCAAATTCATATGATATATAACCCATATCTTGTGACTTGAAACTTGTAGCTTAAAGCCTATAAGAACAACAAAGGCTTTTAAAACATTAAATTTCAAATTTTAAAATCAAGCACTGGGAATAGGAAATTTCTGACACAAATTTTTAACTTCTCCTCTAATGCCATCCAGTTTCTCTTCTTTGCCTATATTGGTAATAGCTTCATCTATATATTTTGCTATTAACTCTATCTCTTTTTCTTTCATTCCTCTGCTAGCTAACGCCTGAGTGCCTAATCTTATGCCAGACGGTTTCATAGGCGGGTTAGGGTCATTGGGAATAGTCGATCTATTAACAGAGATTCCCGCTTTTTCCAACGTCTGTTCCGCATCCTTTCCTGTAACATTTTTACTATTCATATCCACTACCATCAAATGATTATCTGTTCCACCAGAGATTATTTTATATTCTAAACTTTTTAATTTTTGAACTAAAGTTTTTGCATTAATTATTACTTGTCTGGCATATTTGCTAAATTCCGGGTTTAGCGCCTCTCCAAAAGCCACTGCTTTTGCCGCATTTATATGGTCATGAGGACCGCCTTGCATACCAGGGAAAACCGCTTTATCAATATCTTTAGCATATTTTTCTTTACACATAATCATTGCCCCGCGAGGACCTCGCAAGGTCTTATGAGTAGTAGTGGAAACGACATCAAATAAAGGAACAGGATTATTCATCTGCTTGCCAGCAATTAAGCCAGCTGTATGAGCAATATCTGCAAAAGTATAAGCACCGACCTCATCTGCTATTTTTTTAAATTCTTGCCAATCAATCTCCCTGGAATAAGCGCTGTAGCCTGCCACTATCATTTTAGGTTTCTCCTTATGTGCTATTTCTCTTACCTCGTCCATGTCTATCTTCCCGGTCTCTACATTTACTTCGTGCTGAACAAAATTATAAAGCATTCCAGAAAAATTAACTGGATGACCATGAGAAAGATGTCCTCCATGGTCCAATTTAAGACCCAAAACTTTATCTCCAGGATTTAAAAAGGCGAAATAAACTGCTGCATTAGCAGGAGAGCCAGACAAAGGCTGAACATTAACATGTTCGGCTTCAAATAATTTTTTAGCCCTATCTTTAGCCAACTCTTCTACTCTATCAATGATTTGATTACCGCCATAATACCTTTTTTTAGGATATCCTTCACTATATTTGTTAGTTAAAATAGTACCCATAGCCTCAAGTACTGGCTTAGAAACATAATTTTCAGAAGCTATCATTTCTATTTCATTTTCTTGCCTCTCTTTTTCTTCACTAATGATTTTATAAAGCTCTGGATCTTGTTGAGATAAATTATCGTAATTCAACATATAAAATTTTTCCCATCTCCATTCTATCGCCTCTTCATTGTTATGTATTAACAATGGAAGAATTGAACAATGAAGTAATGATATTTATTTTTAGTGCTCACAAATATTTAATAATTTCTAACCATGACTAAACCATATAAGTACTTAATTTTTTATTTTTGCATTTTTATAGTATTTTATGTAACCTCTTTTGTCAAAAAGAAAACCACCGATTACCGGTGTTTTTGAATTTAAATTGTTACATTTCATAACTGTTTAAACAAATATTTTTGAGTGTCCTCTACTAATTTTCGTCTAGAATAATATTCCTCCTTTTTGTGATCAGCCCCTTTGATAATCCGCAAAGAAACATTGGGATATTTATTTGCCAATTTCTTGGAATAACTTGCTGGCACATCCTCATCCGAATCCCCGTGGACTATCATTACTTTAATTTTCTTTTGAGATAGTTTAGCAAACAAATAAGAATAGTCTGCTTCTATATTTTCTTCTAAATAATCAATGCCAAATTTGCGTTTACCTTTAATAAACGTCTTGTCTTTGCACCATCGCTTAATCTCTTCTTCGCTATTCCACTTTCGCAGCAATTCTCCTTGGTTAAAAGCCGGGCTCCATAACACCAATGTTTTAACAGGAGCCCCACGCTCAACAGCAAACAAACAATTAACCACTGCCCCTAAAGAATCTCCTACTAAAGCAAATCGATCAAAAGCCAAATCTCCAAACTTACTAATACTTTTAACAGCACACTCAAGATCTGTAACCTCACTTTTAACTGTGAGATCTTTGAACTCACCTTCAGAGTTTCCGCATCCTTCAAAATCAAACCTAAAACAAGCAATATTATTATCTGATAATTTTCTGCCCAACTCCACGAATTTATCTTCACTGGAGTTCTTGCCTATTCCATGAGTAACAACAACCAACGGTGTTTTATGTTCTCCTGGAAAATGAAAAACTCCCATTAATTGTTTGTCGTTGTCATTTTGAAATGTCAACGGTATCTCTCTTTTGTAAAAATCCTTTCTAATTTTTTTAATCTTGTCTATAACTCTCTTTACCAGTATTTTAGGATCTTTATCTCTCACTATAACGCCTGAAAATTTATCACCTACCAAAAAATCCAATGACATTTTATTACAAACCCCTTCTATACCATCTAAGATTCCTATAACCTTGCTTTCATGTACAGCAAGGGTGAACTCATTAAAGGTGCCTATGCCACCACCTACAAAAATCACTCCTTCCGATTCCCTTATCCAACCTACATTACGGTCTACTTTGCCAGTACCGGTAAAAATTAAATGCATACCCGCTGGTGGGTATGGATAAGAAATTGGGGGTTGCAAATGCTCTTGAAAATCTTTGGCAGGAGAATAACCTAAAACCATACCATCTTTTTGGCAAGCAGCCTCTGATGCTACATAAGAAACTCCCATACAACCACCATTAACAAGAATATCCCCTTGTCGAGCCACTTCATTGCCGACCTCCTGTGCCGCTTTTGTCAATTCTTCCGAAAGCCGTTTACTTCTACCAGCGCTTCCGGCTATACCGATTCTGTAATTCATATTCCATCCTCCTTTTAATTTAATACTTATCTACTATTTAAGTAAAACATATTTAATCCCTGTTGACAACATTGTTTGGTAATGTGCGCACACATTTGTCGGTTTTGGAAAAAATATGAGAAAATCGACAGAATAAGGCATTATTAAATAATTAAAACCGCCAAAAGTGTATGCCTAAAACATTATCTCATAATAAACAGAAATACATCAAACATATCAAGTTACCATAAAGCACCTCAAAGTGCCAGCATTTAAAGGGTTGTGTTTTTGGTGTGCTTTTTGTCAACAATGATCTCTACCAACTTCAGTCATAACAGCCTATCAGTAAAAATAATTTTAAAATTTAATTTTAAAAAGAAATATATATTTAAATCAGGATTTAAATATATATTTCTTAATTTGCTTTGAATGGTTTTATTAAAACCAATAATTTTACAATCTTTTTATCATATATGTTTCCCTTAATTGATATCCTAATTTACGATAATAATCTCGCGCCCCCACACCAGAAATCACAGCCATCCTCTTATATCCATTGCTCTTAGCCAATTCTTCAGCTTTTTTCATCATATTCCTTCCTAAACCGATATGTTGCGCCTTTTTATTCTTCTCTCCAACAGACACTAACTCTCCATAAACATGAAGTTCTCTGACTAAAGCGGATTTTTGTAAAATATTTCTTTTTCTCTGCTGTTTTTCAGGTAATCTTAATCTACAAAAACCGAATAAAATCTTTTCATTACCTGAAGTATAACTTATAAAATATTCTGTCCCTGCTGCTGCTAAATACTTAACAACAGTCAGCTTAGTATTGCTTATTTTGTATTGTTTGCCCTTAGCTTCTCTGCAACGAATACACTTGCATTCAACACCTGTCTCTAGAATAAGTTGCCTTAGATTAGTAATTTTATTACCGGCAATAATTGATTCTTCAGGTATATCTCGAATCAACCTAATGATTCGCACATAGGAAGGGATTGTGTTTTTGCAAGCCACTATTAACTCTTTTAAACTTTTATCAGTATAAGGATTATATTTCCCTTGCTTCCACCACCTATACAATAAACTCCCTTTGGTTACTACTGTAGGGTAAAATTTAATTTGATCTGGCTGAAATCTTTCGTCTTCAAATAATTGTTTAAACTTTTTATAATCTTTATCAAAATCGCTACCAACTAAGCCTGGCATTATATGATAAGTTATTTTAAAGCCATAATTTCTTAAAACCTTAGTGGCTCTAATAACTTCTTTAATTCCATGGCCTCTCTTATTTATTTTCAATATTTTATCGTCAATAATTTGAACTCCTAACTCAACTCGAGTACAACCAAAGAATCTCATCTGTTCCACTTCTTTTTTGTTTATAAAATCCGGCCTGGTCTCCAATGTTAATCCTACTATTTTATACTTATTTTTTTCATTTCTTTTTTGTTCTTGTGCTAATTTTTTTTCTAGACCAATCACAGTCTCTTTTTTTAGATCTTTTTTACTCTTATCAACCGCTTGTTGGCTTGTTTCTAAAGTTAATTCAAAAAAATAATCATTAGCAGATCGAAAACATTCTTTGATATACCAATACTGATATTTCTTAGGTAACACGCTCCAGCTTCCTCCAATAACAATTAATTCAATTTTTGTAGGAATATGACCATTGATTTCTAAAGCCTTAAGGCGCAACCGAACCTGGGCATAAGGATTATATTGGCTACGAACAGCCCGCATTACCGCTGGCTCATTAGACAAATAACTTTTAGGAATGCCTTTTTCATCCGGGCAATAAACACATTTACCCGGACAAAAATAGGGCTTGGTCAAAACAGCCACCGGAGCCACCCCTGACATTGTTCTAATTTGTCTTTTTCTAAGCAATCGTTCCAAATTTTTATTCTTCTTTACTTCACCCCTCTCTACCAGTTGACGATAATACTCTAAAATTTCAGAATTTTGAAGTATTTTTATATTATACTGAGAAGACAATTTTCTCTTGGTTTTAGCTAACATTTCTATGTTAGTTGGAGAAATATTTAGCAGCTCTTTAATTGCCTTTTTAGATTGATTTGATATAATAGACATAAGCTTCCAATAAATCCAAATAATGAAATCCTAATGCCAAATGAAATATAATTGAAACTCAAAACTTAAAACTTAAAACGTAAAACCAAAGCTCAAAATTCAAAACTGAATTAAAATATGATTGAAACTCAAAGCTCAAAACTCAAAACTCAAAACGAAAAACCAATAAAATTTAATTATATTTTTTCATAAGTTCAATATATTATGCCAATAAACCAAGAAATTTTCAAGGCCTATGACATTCGCGGGATTTATAAAAAAAGCATAGATGAAGAGCTTTCTTATCGATTAGGACAAGCCTTTGCGGAATTAAGACAAGAAGAAACAAAAATGGAGAATTTAAATATAGTGGTGGCCGGTGATATGAGAAATTCTACTCCACCCCTAAAAAAAGCTTTAATCAAAGGATTAACCTTTAAAGGTGTAAATGTTATAGATATAGACATAGTTTCCACCCCCACTTTCTATTTTGGCGTGGCTTATTTTGATTATGATGGAGGAATAATGGTGTCTGCCTCTCATAATCCGGCGCAATGGAACGGTTTTAAATTAACTCGGGAGCATGCCAAGCCTATAAGCTATACAACAGGAATAGAAACCTTAAAACACAAACTAAATAAAAATAAATTCTCCAAAACACAGACTCCAGGAAAAATAATAAAAAGAGAGAATGTTTTAGAAAAACAAGTGACTCATGATTTTAATTTTTTTAATAGAAGCAAAATTAAACCGCTAAAGGTAGCGGTAGATACTGCCAATGGTATGGGCGCGCAATTTATAGAACCTATTTTTAAAAATATTGACGCGCACCTAATTTCTATGAATTTTAAATTTGATGGAAGCTTTCCCAGCCATGAAGCGGACCCGATAAAAGAAGAAAATCTTAAAGACTTAAAAAAGAAAGTGGTTAAAGAAAAATGCGACTTAGGAATAGCTATAGACGGAGACGGTGATAGAATTTTTTTTGTGGATGATAAAGGAAAAACCATAAATCAATCAATTATTCGTGGAATATTAGCTAAAATTTTTTTACAAGACAAACCAGGATCTAAAATTTGTTATGATGTTAGACCAGGTAGAATAACACGAGAAATAATAGAAGAAAATGGAGGTATCCCAATAGTTACTAAGGTAGGTCATTCACTTATAAAACAAAAAGTCTTAGATGAAGGAGCCTATTTTGCCGGAGAGTCTTCAGGACATTTTTTTCTTAATACAAAAATCGGGTGTTTTGAGGTCCCTATAATAATAATCGGAAAACTTTTACAGGAATTTTCAGAAATAAATGGGAAAATATCTGATTATATTAGCCTTTTTAAAAAATATTATCATTCAGGAGAAATAAATATGGAAGTTTCTAATAAACAGCTAATATTTAAAAAATTGGAGCAAAATTATCAGGATGCCAATATTAATACATTAGATGGAATTACTATAGAATATCCTGAATATTGGTTTAATGTTCGCGAATCAAATACTGAAGAAAAAGTTAGGTTAAACTTAGAGGCTATATCTAAAAGAAAAATGAAAGAAAAAACAGAGGAAGTGATAAAAATAATAAAGGGTTAATTGTTAGTTGAAACTCAAAACTCAAAATTTAAAAGTCAAAACCAAAGCTCAAAATTCAAAACCAAAAATTAAATGAAATCCAAAATCCAAAAATTAAATGAAATCCAAATGTCAAAGCTCAAATGTCAAATGAAATATGGTTGAAACGCAAAACTCAAAGTTCAAAACTTAAAACCAAAATTCAAAATTCAAAACTGAATTAAAGCATCGTTAAGAAGTAAGAAG
>JAGXOH010000042.1 GCA_023659985.1 Candidatus Falkowbacteria bacterium LH_S3
TCTCAGCTCCGCCAGTATGAAGACCAGTTAAAACATACATTATTTTAATTTTTTGTGAATTCATTATTCCCAATCCTTAAGAATGATTTTTTTATTTTTCTCATCAACCTTCACCTGAAGTTTTTGGCCTTCTTGCCATCTGAATTTACGAATAACTTCAATAGGTAAAGTTATGCTGTAGGTGTGGCCTCCGCCAACTTTAGCCAGTTTTCTGATGTTTTCTTCGCCTTCTTTTTTAGCCATAAAATTTGTTTAATAAATGTACAGAGCTATCTCTGTACATCTTTAAAAACATATCGATATATTATAACGATGTAGTAAATCTAAAAAGAAACATATTTACCTTGATTGGCTGATCCCGCCCCCCTAATATCTTTTTTTTGATGTAGGAGACGGCTATTTCTTCCAAATAGACAAGTCTTTGCCTATTAATTTTTCCAATTTTTGTATATCCTCTTGATATATTTGTTTTAAATATTCCTTGTCTTTGTTTTTTATGGAAATATCCATGTTAGGATCTTGGTCCTCGGGTAGGAGTATCTTATTCTTACTTTGCACTCCTTTAAAGAAATCGTACAAGCCATATCTTTCCAGGACCTTCTCCAGCCTGCTCTCCCTGGGTACGAATCTTCTGCTGATGTATAATATTTTACTGATGAGCGGTCTTTTGCTGATAAATTTCTTGTCGCCAGTAACATTAACTTTCCTGGTTAACGCTGCCGGGCGAAAATCCGGGTCCACCCCCAGGAATTCATAGATCTTACTTATCTCTTTTTGGGGATCATTCTTTATCTCTTCATAAATGGTAACCAAAATATTATCTTTGGGAAACAGATCAAAGTATTTTTTCAATTGTTCATAATATTTCCCCCTGCCAATAATTTCTTTGTCTTTTCTAATGGCTTGGCTGAAATTTTTGTAAACGCTCAGCCGGCCGTTTTGGCAAACACTGAACTTGTAATGGGAAGCCGCACGATCCACAGGATTTCGTAAGCAAGCTATTATCTTTACATCAAGAAAATTTTTATATATTAATTCTGGAGCATCTTTAGAAAATATATACCTGGGTGTATATTCTCCTTTTACTTTGTCATGCGAACAGTTATTGAAAAAAGCTTTATAGTACTCAAGCCCCTTTTTATAATTCTCAGGCCTATCAAAAAAATGAATTTCTTTCTTTGAGCTTCCGCAAATATCTGGGTGCTCAACCAAACATTGAAAAATCCAAGTAGTAGCTGCCTTCATTACTCCTATACCAATGAAATCCGGAGATTGTTTGTGGTTGTTTTCCATTATTTAACGTGTTATTTATTTTGAGAAAAATCCCTCTGGACTCCTACGGCACGGTAGAACGACAAGAAAATTATTGTGCCCTATTTTTTCCAAATGGAAAGATCTTTATTTAATAATTGTTCCAATTCTTGGATCTCCTCTTTGTATGCATCAAATAACATCTGTCTTGTCTGTTCAGAGACCAACGGTTTTTGAAATTCTTTTCTATTCCACTCCAATATCTTTTGTTTTAGCTTAAAAGGCCTGGAGATCTTATTCAGTATCTTTAACAAACTAGGATGTTTTTTCACCCTTTGATGGGCATTGCGGAGCCTTTTTTGCAGTTTCGGATAGTGGAAGCCGTGCGCGGCGTTGGCCTTTCGGGTCGCTGACTCGGGGCGGAAAGAATCGTCCGTTCCTAAGAATTCATACAGCTTGGATGCTTCTTTATAAGGATGGCTGATCATCTCTTCCAGAATCATTACATAAATATTCTCTCGAGGGAAATTGTCCATCCATTTCCGGAGGCGGTCATAGTATATAGAACGGGGCTGGGCGTCCTTAAATCTTTCATATACAATCTTGTCAAAGTCGGCTCTTTCCATATCAATCTTGAATCTATAGTTGGACATCACTTCTGAGATGCGCTTGTCCACCGGGTTGCGCATGATGATCAAGAGTTTAATGTCAGGATAAAATTTCTTGATATTCTCCAATGCCTCATCTTTACTGATATACATCGGAGAGAATTCACCCCGTATTTTATCCCGGCCTGGCTGAAAGAATCTCTCCAAGCCTTTTATGTTTCTGGGGTTGCTTTCCAAATTTTGATTGATGAAAAAATTGGTTTCTTTGGTTTTGGACATACATATTTCTGGATGTTCTTCCAGGAGTTTATAAATCCAAGTACTGCCCGCCTTGGTGAAGCCGATACCGACGAAATCTAATCTAGGCTTGATTGTATTTTTTTCCAATGACATATTTCAATTTTACCATTTCCACATTTATTTTCAATATAATGTATAGTAACACCATAGGGTGACTGTACAGTTTCCTTTTGGGGAATAACTCCTCCATCTGGTTCTTTGGTTCAGGATGGAAACCCTTTTCACAGAAAAACCGTAAAAACCATTAAAGTGGTTTATTTTTTGCCAAGCCAGATCTCGAGCCGCCTCTTTGTAGACCAGATAATCCTGGCATGACCGAGCCAGAGACAAACAGGAAATTTTATCCAGGGTATTGCGATAAAGCCAGTTCTTTTTACTTTCCAGGAAGCTCTCTCCCTATTTTACACCCATAAAAAAAGGAACCGTTAATACTACCTCCCGGTATTATAGACGGCTACCTTTATTTTTTTGGCTCTCTTGCTTTTTTTTGATCCTGTAAAATATTTTTTTATCCCTGACAAGTAAGAATTTTTCTTGCTTCATAAAACTGCCAGATTAGTCCAATTCCTTTAATAATTTATTGAGTTGAACCACTGCCACGCCGATTACTTCATCTGCAGCCCCATAATAGACATAAAGATTGTTCTTGATCTTTTCTGCCCCGCAAGGAAAGACCACGTTAGGCACCCGACCTTTCTTTTCATAATCAGCCAGAGGCTCAAAAATAGGATAATCAATCCGGCTCTTGATCTTTCTGGGGTCCTTAAGATCCAGAAGCATAGCACTCACCCGATAAATGGAATCCTTTTCCGAAATACCATGATAAAGCATCAACCACCCTTTCTTAGTCTTTATGGGCGGGCAAGACAGTCCTACTCTTTTGCCGTCCCATCTTCCCTTTCTCGGCTTGACCAGATCAGTATTCTTAAACTTACTCCTATCCTTGAAGTTCAAATTGTCAACCAAGGAAACATCGATACTATTCTGCAATCTGTGGAAAATAGCGTATTTACCCTGAACTTTTTTTTCCAATATGCAAGCATCTTTGTCATCGCTTCCCAAAGGAGATATCAATCTGGGCTTGTCCCAATTCCATTTCTTCTTTAAAAAATCCTTAGCCTTGATTCGGGTCATGGCCACTTGCGGAACTTTCACCCCGCTGAAGGCGGTATAAAGCATATAAATATAATCACCTATCTTGGTCAATCTAGGATCCTCGCAACCGGAATTATCCCCTTCTATCTTTTTAATTTCAAATTCCTCTCTAGGGGTATAAATAGGATAATCCAATCTTTCCTCTATACTAACCCCATCTTTGCTCCGAGCATATCCTAAAACTGAAGTATTATCATCAGACATAGCCCGATAAACTAGATGAACCTGGTTATTCAACTTTATGGTTCCTGGGTTAAATACGGCTTTAGCCTCCCAATGATTGTCCTTTATGGGTTTCAAGATCGGGCCGCCTGGCACTCGCTTAAATTTCACCGGATCTGAGGCCGGAGCTATCATTTCCTTTAACAGCTTTTTAAGATCAAAATTAGCCAAACAACAGCTGGTATCGGCAGCGCCATAGTATAAGTGAAGTTTACCCTTATCAGTCATAACCCCACTAGGGAAAATTATATTCTGAACTTCTCCGTTCAATTCATAATTCTCTTCCGGATTCAAGAGGCTGTCCTTGGTTCTTCCGATTATCTTTAAGGGATCTTTCAGATTAAGTAAAACCGCTTCCACTCCAAAAGAAGGGTAGGAGCTAAAATAATTCTTGATATAGGAATAGATAACCAACCACCCCTTAGAAGTTTTGATCGGCGGAGCTCCCACTTCAATTTGGTCCGAAGGCCTTTTCTGTAGAGATAAATTGTAGGTATTAATATCAGCTCTCCATTTGTGCCAATAGGATTGGTCCCAGATATCACTTTCTTTATCAAACTTAGCCAAACATATCTTAGAAGGCGGGATGTCAGTATCCACGGTCAAGATGCCCCAATACTTCCCCTTTATCTTTTCTGGAAATAAGCTCATAGCCTTGGAGTTAAAAGGGGTAACCAATCTCTTTTTTTCTATATTCTTTAGATCCCGGGAAAAGGCCACAGCTATTTTGATACCGCTTGGGATAAAGGGGTATTCAGAAAGCGCAGTATAGAAAATATAGTATTTATTACCAAGCTTCACCACTCTAGGGTCTTCACATCCGAATTTTTCCCAACCGAATTCCGGGCGAATGAATTGTTCCCTAGAAGTAAAATTGATACCATCCTTGCTTTTGACCCGCCCTACAGTGGAAAGCTTCATATCAGTTTCGGCATGATGAATATCCGGAGACATGGCGCGGTAGAACATATGAATCTCTCCATTGTGCTCCACTGGGCAACCATTAAAACTGGCCACTGCTTCCCAGCTATTATCCTGGTTTGGTGACAACAAGGGATTCTTGGGATGACGTTTCGCTATAACCATATAATTTTTAATTAAATTAAATTAAATCAAAACTGCCTTCTTTAGCTTAGGCCTGTTGGAGGATAATAACTGCTTCAAGAAGTAATCCATATCAGTAGTGGCCACGCAAGTGAATTTATCTGCTCCGCCGTAATATACGAAGAGGGTATTGTCATGGACCGTAGCGCCGCAGGGGTAGACCACCCCGGCCTTATGCCCGTCATTTTCGTACCATTCTATGGGTTCCATTATGGGTTTATTGGAACGAGAAATCACCTGAGTCGGATCCTCTAAATCCAAAAGCATGGCTCCAATCTTGTATCTACCCGGATCTTGTTTTCCTACTGCCTGATAAATAGCCAACCAACCATACTCGGTCTTGATCGGGGAAGGGCCGACACCCACCTTTTTGCTATCCCACATCAGGGGTCGGGGCGGAATCACGTATTCGTTTTGGAGGAATACTGTTTCTCCGTCAAATTGATCTAAACTATCCACATAATCCACTAAAATATTGGGGTAAATCCGGTGATAAATCACATATTTGCCATTCACTTTCTCTGGTAAAATACAAGCATTCTTATCCACTATTCCGGGTTGAGAGATCAAAACCGGCTCGGTCCAATTATCATATTTGCCGTTATGAAAATCCTCCACGCTAATAGAACTCAAGGTCACTCTGGGTGGATTGGATCCATCATAGGCCACATAGGTTAAATAGTACTTACCCTCGATCTCTGTGATCCTGGCGTCCTCGCAACCGCCGTAACCGCCGCCTGACATGTATTTCATCGCGCTGGCCGGATCTATGGGTTGATTTACCCCTTCGAATTTGGAATGCGGAATATAAACCGGATCATCGTAAATCTTTTTCACATGAGTACCATCTGAAGTCTCAGCGCAACCCAGAACAGAAAATGAATCCTTGCCCATTGCTCGATAAAGAACATAAGTGGTCCCCTCTTTCCTCATAGCTGTGGGATTGAAAGCGGCATCGCAATCCCATTTATTACTGCCCCTGGGTTCAACTATAGGATTCTTTCTGCTCTTCTTCATCTGCGGAGTGGCATGCTCAGGGGCGGCTTGCTCGGCTTGCTCTTTCTCTTCTTTGGACAAGAACCAAATCTGGGGTAGAAAAACAGAGACAAACTCTCCTAGTTCATTTTGCCAATAAGAAACTATTCGTTTTCTAAGAGAAGTAACACCCACCGGTATTAAGGTAATATTTTTCAAATTCTTTTCCTTGCTTTGTCTCCACAAAGGGGTCTTGCTTCTCCATAAAACCTTTTTTGGGTCATTCTTGCTTAAAAGAGCTACTCCCAAAGAATAATTCTCCTTTTTATCCCAAGCATAATACAACAAAACTATTCCTTCGCTTCTCACAAAGGTCTGTGCCGGAGTTATTCGATAGTTGTCAAAATAACTCTTTCGCGGCTTCAAAATAGAGCTTCTGGATTTGTTCCATTTCTTAAGATCGTGAGAAAAAGCCGCCCTTATGCTCTTTTCTCCTGTATACATTATGTGCTGGTCATCATGAAGAAAATCTGACACCACCACTCCCCGTTCCTTTAAATTTGAAAAGGAGAAGGTCTCTCTCCACCTTACCAGATCCTTAGATAAAGCTCCATGAAGACTCCTTAAGTTACTCTTGTCCTTTTTGTAGATCAATAAATACTGACCCTCCCTGGTTTTACTGACATGGAAATCAGAGCATTTAGAAATGTCAATTTTTTTCTTAAAAAGGCCCTTGCGAAAGATGACTGGTTTTTTAGAGGAGGGCACAAAGCTGTGGCCATTGGTGCTAGTGGCCATTTTTAAAATATTCAAAAAACCCCCTCTCTCAATATAAAAAAGGAGGTTTTTTTTAGCACCAAATTGAAATATTCCCAACCCTTTCAGAGGAAGGGAC
>JAGXOH010000043.1 GCA_023659985.1 Candidatus Falkowbacteria bacterium LH_S3
ATTCGCGGCGAAGTGTGGCTTTGCTTTAATCAGGTTCATTTTCTCTTTAAGCGTGACAATATACATCCAATATTCTAAAGTCTATATAAAACTCGGACTCGGGAGCTAAAATAAGAAGCTCTGCCAAAAGACAGAGCTAAAAATTACTACAGAACTTCTTTAGCTAAACTGGCTAAAGAGGATCTTAATGTTTCTTGAAGTGTAATTACCGCTACCAATGGATGATTCTCCATTGTCTTCACGGCATAAGTTAAGCCACTTGATTTTTGGTCCAACTTCCTTTTGCGATCAATTTGTTGCAAGTTTCCAGTAAAAATAAGCTTTGTTCCTTCACTAGATTGAGTGATAATACTCTTTATTTGATGAAGGGTCAAATTTTGAGCATCATCCACAATTACAAGCTTTTTATAAAAACTAGTATCCCACATATGATCTAAGGGGAGAAAAGTCAATTTGCCTTTCTTTACCATTTGTTTAATTATTTTTTTATTGCGAAGGTTTTGCTGCTTTAAAAAATTCATTTTTTCATTAATGGTGTCTGGAACAAATCCAACTCCTTCATCTTCTGAAGAAGTGGACTTAGTTACAACAATTATTTGGAGAAACTTCTTTCTTTGAGCAATAGCAGAAGCTAAAGAGAGAATCGTTTTTCCTGATCCAGTCTCTCCTAAAAGAAAGACTAAATTGATATCAGAATTACAAAGTTGAGACATGGCTATATGTTGATGCCAATTATAGCCATTACTATTCAGGGAATAAGGTTTTATTCCAAGCAAACTAATATCATTAGGTACCAAAAGTAAAGAATCTCCTTTTCTTATAGCAGCAAAATATTTCTTCCACCTGCTTTGAGTTTGAGAGAAGGGATCGTAATAGCTACAACAAACCACGCCCTCATTCTCAACAATATCTCCATCTTTAAAATGGCTCTCATTAAAAAGAATAGTATCCCCTTCTATCTCCTTTCTTTTTATTTTTATAGTCTTTAATTCTTCACCATTTTTCACTTTCGCTTGTCCAACCACTTCCGCTTGTTCAACCACATAATCTTCAGCTCTAATTCCTAATTCATTAGCCAAAATACGAAGAACTCTGTCCTGGCTAATAATCTTTATGGACTTATGATATTTTCCATATTGCTTACTAACGGTATTAGCTGTGGCGATTACTTGGTAGTCAGGGTAATTCTTGTCTAATCCGTCCAAATCTCTAAAGCTTGGATTCTTAAATATGATCAAATAATCATTTTTATTTTTCTCTTGCAAGAACTTCTCAATGTTTCTTAAAGCCTCTCTGGCGTTTATACCCACGTCTGACCTAGATTTAAGCTTATCCAACTCCAATATTACTATCCAGGGTAAATAAATAAAAAAATTTTCTTTCTTTAAGTTTTCTACCAGATTAGGGTCATGGATAAACACATTAGTATCTGGAATAATGGCGTCCTTCATAATCATCCTCCTTTCTTGTTGATATTAAAGAAAATTAAGATCGTTTTTTCTGATTTTCAATACAATTTTTTAAAGAACTCTTTTAAAATCTTAAAACATAAATCCTTTTTTGGCAAACCATAAAGAAATTCCAAGAGAGATCATGGCGACTATATAGAAGTTATAATAGCTGTAGTCAGAACAATAAAAAAATTTTCAAAAAGACTTTTTATTATTGATTTCCTGGTTCATAAAATATTTAAATTAATTTTTATCTTTTTTTATCTTTTTATGCATCCATAGATACAATCCTGAGCTCCAAGCAAAAGAGGAGGCGCTTCTCCAACACCACCCCTTAAACGGAGCTCCGTTAGAATCATATAATTCATATACTTTGCTGTATTCTTTTATCTTTTTTGATATTCTATCACATATTCTCATGGCTTTTCTTTTATATCCATTTTCATAAAGCGCCACTGCATAAATACACCCCAACCACAGCCAGCTAGTAGAATTATTTTGATAGCCTGGAGTTCCCGCTATTCGCATAATCAATTTTACTCTCCACCAAGAATAAGGGGGGTAATTGGTTTTCATAGGAATCTCATCTAATTTTAATCTTTCAATATACTTGATAATTTTTTTGTTTTGAGTCCCATCGGAAATATTAAAGAGTATAGCCAACACATTCCCATCTGTTGAAAAATAATTATATTTTTTTCTTTTATCTGTCCAATCTATATAATACTGCCTATTCCAAAAATTATTATTTATTTTTTGCTTTATTTTCAGATTTTTATGACTATATATTCTACCTCGTTTTTGTTCTCCTAATAAAACCTCTAAGCGGCTCATATTGTCCAAAGCCTCTACATATAAAATATTGGTATACAAAACCTTACCTTTCTTGACAATAATATCCGCCCAATTAGCGAACAAACCTTCGTCCAACATCTCTTTTTTTTCATATTTTTCCAGCCAAGAAATAGCTTTTCTTATTGCATTTTTATTTTCTTTTAAAAATTGAAGATCATTAGTTATTTTAATATACTTATAAAAAGTAATGATAAAAAGAATATTGGCATCCAGGGCAGGATAAATATAAACTCCTGTATATTTAGGTCTTAAATTTTTTCTTTTAATTTTTAGCCCTAAATACTTTAAGGGAATAAAAAATCTATCTATTCGTCTGGGAATATGACCGTTTTGTTTTTGATATTTTATAAAAAGATTCAAATTGCTTCTTACTTTATTGTATTCTTTGATTTGGAGCAAACCCCATGAAGCATAAAAAGAATCTCTAGCCCAAAAATCATTAAAATGATCCACACTGGCTACAATCCCATTTTTCTTAAAACAAGCTTTTAAATTTTCTCTGGCTATTTGAAAGGCTTCATTCATAAAATATCATCACCACAAAAATTATCTTTTTCCTTTTTCAGTTATTAAAAAGAGAAAAGATACCGAATACCTTCTATAATTCCACCGGAAAATCTATTCTTTGCCACATAAACACGGGAGGATTCTTGAGAGAAAAGATCTCGCAGATCCTTAGAGGCATTACCTACCAGGATGCCCTTAAAACCAGCGTTTAGAGCATTCAGATCATTTCCCGAGTCTCCAGCATACACAACCTTATCCTTTTCTGCCCCTATTTTTTCAGCTAAAAATTTAAGCGCCCCAGCTTTTCCTCCTTTTTTAGGAACTATGTCAAGTAAGCCGATATTTTTTAGTTCATCTTCAGAATATATTAACTGAGCCGAACTCTTCTTCAAAACTTGCTTTATATCAGATAAAACATCTTTATATTCACCTCCTAGATCTAAATAGTAGCTTAACTTAAATTCAGATTGGACTTCCTTTTCTTGAGGATAGATGTTTTTTATATTCTTCAATTGTCTTTTAATTTTTTCCTGATCAAAACCAGTTGCTGCTAAATAATTTTGATATTTGGTGTCTTTTGACCACTCCCCTTGCTTTAAAACATAAATAGAGTTTCCCACATCTGGAGCTATAAAATCAGGTTTTAAAAGATGATGCTCAGACAATACCTTTAGAGTTAAAGTAAAATTTCTTCCACTGATATAAGCGATTTTCAAATTCGGAATTAGTTTTAAAAGCCGATTCAATTCATTAATATTGTCCCTGCCCACTTCTTCTTGTTGTGGAATAAGGGTATTATCCAGATCACATGCAAAAAGTTTCATAATATTTTATTTGGTTTAAAAGCAAAAACTTGTCCGGCAGCGCTCCAAATCATGCTAGACACACCATTCGGGGTTTTATTTTTGCCATGAAGATATTCGTAAAAACCCCATTTCTCACCTTTACGTTCATGAAGATAATTAGCATCTGTTGTCTTTTGTAAATAATGATCAGCTAATTCTTTTTCTTCTATCTTATCAAGAGCAACGCAATAAAGACCATTAATCATAGGCCACAAACCTCCATTTTGGGACAAGTAAGGTTTATTTTTAAATTCAAAAGAATAATTGGCTTGCAATCGACTCCACTCTTCACTTTTTGGAGATATAACCGGATGAAAAGCAGGTAACAAATCATCCCCAAAAATGTGAGTTATGTATTTGACAACTGCCTTAGCCTGTTTTTTATCCGCTATACCCGAAATAATAGCAAGAATATTGGCAAAAGCGTCAAAGCGTTGGCTATTTACATCAAAAGATTCTAACCAAAAAGCATTGTCTTTTCTTAATTGATCAAAGGTTGATTTATGATAAATATATTCTTCGTCTTTTTCATCTACTTTGCCAGGCCAAAAATTAATCTTAATTTTTTTACCCAATCTATTTTTTTTCTCTTGCCAATATTTATTTTTCTCTCCTTTAGCTTCTTTAATCTTTATAAATTCTTCTAATGCCAGATAATAGAGTACTTGATCATAAAGAAGATATCCTCTTCTGGGCATTTCATCAGCCCAATCACCAGATTCAGGCACAAAAATAAAATCCTTCCCATTAAATTCCCAGCATTCAAGAAGAGATATAACTTTGCATATACCTGAATAATGAAAATCTAAAAATTGTTTTTCCCCAGTATGTTGAAAAAATTTTCCACATCCGATTACATACCACAAAGAAGCATCTACCCTTCCCACCAGCATGCCGTAACTTACATACCCGCTTTCAGGACTGACATTACTGGGAATTTCTCCTTTTTTCCCTTGAAATTTTAAAAGAGTATCAAGATTTTTTCTAAAAGTTTGGATAAGATCTTCTTCTTGCGCGACAACAGAAGCTAAGCCGGCTATCACTCCGTCTCTAGACCAAATCCTTTTATAGTTGGCCTGTTTTTCTAAGGAAGCGTAAAAACCGTGCTCGCAAGAACATTTTTTTAAAAGATTAATGGCCTCTTTATATCCTAAATTTGGTTTTGTAGACATAAAATAAAATTACAAACAACTACTTGTTGTTTTTTAAAAATTTTTAAAATTTTCAAATTATAAATATTTTTTTCTATTTTATTATATTTAACCATTATTGTAAATCAATGTACTGTTGCAACTTTGGGGATAATTAATGTTGTTTAAAGCTAAAAACTACAACTTAATAAAATCC
>JAGXOH010000044.1 GCA_023659985.1 Candidatus Falkowbacteria bacterium LH_S3
TTTATATTCTTGTTAATATTATTTTTTAGTTTTGTTAAAAATATTATAACAAATATAGTAATATTGGTTAAAAAAAATTCGACAAAGTTTATTATTAATTGTAAAATTAAATTATAATTTAAATAATAAAAATGCAGGTATGCGAGTAAAAAATTGTTTTGTAAAATTTATAATTTTCTTTCCAATTCTTATAGTCGCGAGTTTTGTTTTAGTCTTAAATGTTGTTTTGGCATCAGAAAATAATTTTAATTGTCATAGTTGGAGCACCTGTTCTCCAGAGGGAGAACAAACAAGAATTTGTCAATCTTTGGAGGGGCCTAAGGCAGGCATGACGTTTGTTAAAACTAGAGATTGTACACCTGAGCAAAAAGAACAAAGTAATCTTAATCCCGTTTTTGATAAAATTGAGCCAGAGATAATTATGCCAGGAGAAAGCGTTGTTCAAATCAGCGGTTCTGATTTTGGTAACGAAAAAGGGGATAGTTACGTAGCTTTGGTTGATACGCTTGATTATAATTACATTTCTGATTTTAAAGAATGGTCTAATAGTAGAATTGAGTTTTATGCCCCTGATAATATTGATGCTCATGAAATTGGGGTAAGGATAGGAGATGAAACTGGTAAGTATCACACATTTAAAAATTATTATATCCAACCTATTATTAAATCAATTGAACCCGTTTCTGGATATACTGGAGATACGGTAAAAATTGATTTAAACAGACATCCAAACGAAATATTTCCAGGTGACCCTATGGTAAATAGTCTCTTCTCAGGAGAAAATATAAAAAACGAAGTAACAATAAATGTTTATTTTAATGGGACAAAAGTAAGTAATATAACTAGTGATGAATTTGGTTATTATAATGTTAAAATTCCTCAAGGGGCGAGTAGCGGAAAAATTACTGTAGAGTTGTATACTCCATCCAGTCCTAAAATAAAAGCTGTTAGTGAAAATGATTTTATCGTAAAAAATAAAATTGATTGTTCAATTTATGGAGAACAAGCTTATTACGATGATGTAAATGAAAGTTGTAATTGTAAGTGGGGTTATAAATGGAATGATAATAAAACTAACTGTATAAAAGACGTTAAAGAAATTACCCAAGGAGATGATCCTGATAACGATGGTGCGCCCTCGGAAAAAGATTTGTTTCCGGAACAAAAAAGCGAGATTGTAACGAGGAATTATTCTTTCCAATATAAAATGCCGGGTGATAGTCGAGGAGATTACGTGAATTTTGAGATAGATATTCCTAAAGATTTATATTTATATTATCAAAACGAAAATCATTCTTTTAGTGAGGATTTTAATAATATAACTACTTTTGTTACACAAGACGATCCAGTAATAATAAATATTGCCAATCAAATTTCGGAGTATAAAAGAGAGAAAGGTTTGAATCCTGTGGCTTTAATGCTTCAATTAGTAGGAGAAATAATATATACTGATGATAAATTTAGTATAAAAGGATGGGATGAATATCCAAAATATCCTGTTGAAACTATCTTGGATAAAAAAGGAGACTGTGAAGACAATAGTTTTTTAATGGCCTCTTTATTTAAAGCCTTAGATTTATCAGAACCTCTGTTAGTTAAATTTGATAATCATTTAGGTATTTCTGTAATCGCATCCAAAGGTATGATTGATTCTGTTATTGAAAAATGGGGATATGATTTTATGCATGTAGCTAATGAGCCTTTAAAAGAGGATAATCCAAATAATTATCATGGATTCATTTATTTAGAAACAACTGGAAATGTTTATTGGAGTTTTGGCTATATGCCTGAAGAATTAAGGGATAAGGAATATGAACTCATACCAATTTACGACAATAGCGTTAATAATTATAATGAACATTCGGATAATAATACTGACGAAAACAATGAATCTAAAAAGGAATCGATAGTTCAAAGAGAAAAAAATTCAGTACAAGATTTTGATAAAGATTTATCAAAAAGAGTTGGTGGTAAAATTTTATTGCAAGTAGAAAGTGACGGGGAAGGATGGTATGTAAATCCTGACGACGAGAAAAAATATTATTTAGGAAAACCGTTAGATGTTATAAGGATAATGCGAAAATTAGGGTTGGGAATATCTGAAGATAGTTTTGATTCGTTTAATGGTTATGCTCCTAAGAATTTAGCAGGGAAAATACTACTCAGGGTGAAGTCAGTTGGAGAGGCCTATTATGTTAATCCTGAGGATCTAAAAATGCATTATTTAGGCAAGCCGATTGATGCGCTTATGGTTATGCGCAATTTAGGTTTAGGAATCAGTAATAACGATTTAAGAAAAATAGAAGACGTGGGGAATATTAAAAATTATTAGTTAATTATGGATAAGGAGAATGATAAAAAAAAATAAATACAGAAAGGTTAGAAACGTATTAATAATATTGGTGTTTTTTCCTTTGTTATTTTCTTAACAATAAAAATTTTTGTGTTTTTTATTCTCCTGTCAAAAATAAACAAAATCAAGAAAAATTAACCTATAATCAAGTATTAAATTCAGAATCCAGTGATTATATTGGTGCAAAAGTAACTTGGAAAGGAAAATTGAAAACCCACGATTTTGCTAATGGAACTTTTTGGATTTTGGATGATAACCATATACTTAAAAACAGGGGAGAGTTTGATTGGTTTTTTGCGCTACCCCCTCAAGAAGAATTGTCAGAAGATAAGAAAAAAGATTGGTTAAAAACTTGGACAGGAATAGAAAGTTCTGAGGGAGTATTTAGAATAAGCGACGAATTAAAAGAGAAAGATTGTGATTATTATGGTAAAAAAGGTCATTGTATCCCTCAAATAGAAATTAGCAATATTGAAAAAATTGATAATGGAGATGAATTTGAGATACCAAAGTTTAATGAGTATATGGATATAGAGGCATATGTGTCTTCTGATGAAGAAATAGCTTATGTAGATTTGACTAGTCATCCAAGAGCTATGAGGTTCAGAACGAAATTAAGAAACGCTTCTGAAAGAGCTTCTAAGGTAGGATCTAATTTTGCTGGTCATTATACTATTAAAATTATAGGGTGCGGAACTAGTTGTAGTTTTGTGACAATGATTGATAACATTAATGGTCAAGTTTATTTTCCAGATATAACAAGTGCCATGGGTGAGGATTTTAATGTCAAAAGTCGTTTACTGGTTGTGAATCCGCCCTGGAATATTTATAGATACTGTGGAAGTGAGTGTAAAGAAATAGATTGGCTTTATTCCATATATTATAAGTGGAATGAAGTTGAAAAGGAATTTAAATTTATTAAGGCTTTCAAGCCTAATATCAATATGAACATAGAAAAAATTAAAAATGAAAATATTGAAAATGGAAATATTGAAAATGAAAATAACAAAATCCAAATGTCAAATCAAGTTTAAACGACAAAGCATAAATTAAAATGTAAAAATTCTAAAAAATTATCGCAAAGCATAACAACAATATCGATTCATCCAAGTTTAACTAAAAAAAACCTTGATTATACGGTTGGTTCAATAAAGAAATTTTAATTTAAATGAACAATGCAATAAAACATTTTACTGCATCTGCCCTTATAATTGATAATGATAAGGTGTTATTAGTTTTTCATAAAAAATTCAATGTTTGGCTTTATCCTGGAGGGCATGTTGAGAAAAATGAAAATCCAGATGAGACATTGCTTCGAGAAGTAAAGGAAGAAACAGGACTTGAGGTTGAAATTATCAGCTTCTGTTGGAGAGTATGCGTTTGCAGAAATTCAGCTTACAACAAATCAACAATTTAATGGATTAGTTGTGAAAAACTCATATGAGAAGAAATTAATCCCGGAATTTTTATTTTGGTTAGCTGGGACATTCAAAGATGAACTAACTCGTATAAGCGGCAAAACATCATTTAGTTTTGTGTCAGTTGGAACGCTAAAAAAGTTAAAAATTCTTCTCCCATCTCTTGAAATCCAAAAACAACTCGTCGCGGAAATGGAATAACAAGAAAAAATCATTGCCGCGAACCGCCGCTTGATTGAACTGATGGAGCGGAAAATCGATGAGGTTCTATTTGATATTTAGCCATGTTCAAAAAAGTCACACACAAACTAAACACAAAACTAAATGAACGGCGTCAAGGAAGGTCGCTGCTTAAGAGCGTTCAGGCAAAGAAAAAGACAACCTCTAAAATAAATAAAATTGCAAAACAGAATATAATACCACATTGGCTTTCAGTTTGGGAAGTTATAATTGTTGTAATTTTGTTTATTGTGTTTTCATTTTTGACACATTCTCAAACGCTTTTCCCTTATGAAGGAAGTTCATTTATATCAATGGACGATAATCATTTCCAGAATCTAATTGCTATACATACAGGCATAGGCGCGGTGCTGATTGGCTTGGCATTTTTTATTGCTCAAGAAATCGGCAGAGAAAGAGATAAAGAAAATTCATATAAAGGATTTATTATTCTAAGAAGAAGTAAATTTTTTTCTCTTCTCCTTGCCGAAATTTTATTTTTCTTTCTCTTTCTTTGGGGTCCAGTAAACAGTTTAAGCACAATTCCAGTATTTTTTATTGGCATATTTACGCTTATTTCTTTATATAAAACTTTTAATTTAATTATTGATGATTTTGAGTTAAAGAAAGAAGAAAGAAAAATATTTTTTAATAAGCTTAACACTTCCTTTCTTAGGGTCCTAGATTTAGAGATAACAAAACTGATTGGCGATAATCAGCTTCGTAATTTATTCAAGGATTGCGAGAATTTTATAGAGGTAAATCTATTTCCCCTCAATCAACAAAATTATACTCCCATAAAGGCAAATAAGTCGGGAATATTTAAAGATTTAAAGTTGAGGAAAATTAAAAAACTTCTAATAAAAATTAAAGAAATCGCTCCCTTAGAAAATGAAGTGGCTACGATGGACTCTGAACTCCAAAATACTTTACTTGGATCAAGGAGGAAAAATCCCTATTGCTATCTATCGTTGCGTTTCTTTTCTGATACAAAAGAAG
>JAGXOH010000045.1 GCA_023659985.1 Candidatus Falkowbacteria bacterium LH_S3
TCATTTGGATTTTGGATTTCATTTGGCATTAGGATTTTGGATTTTGGATTTCATTTAAATTTTTATCTCTTACTTTTTACTTCTTACTTCTTACCTCTTCTCTACCTTCTTTTTGATTGTTAGCCGGAATATCATTTTCATGATGATCATCATTTTCTTCTTGTTCATCTTTTTGCTCATAATTAAATTTATCTTTATTATTGTTTTCTTGCCACTTCTCTTCAATTTCTTGTTGTTGTTCATATTCAGGATCTCTTGCGGAAGCAAAGTAATTTTCAGGAAATTGACTTTCTTCTTTGTTATGAATAGGTATACTACTAACAGTATCATCCTTTTGCGATTCATGCTCTTGCTTGCTAATTAAGATTTCTCTAGGCTTGGAACCATCTGCCGGCCCCACTATACCGGCCGCTTCTAACTCATCAATTAAACGAGCGGCTCGAGCATAACCAATACTTAATCTTCTTTGTAAAAAAGAAGCCGAAGCTTTATCGCTTTTAACCACTAACTCTTTAACTTCGTCAAATAATTCATCCTCATCACTTCCGCTAGTTGAATCATCCAAACCTACGCCTGAAGATCCGCTAACCTTTTGGACTTGTATAACTTTATCCATATATTCAAAATGACCGATTTTTTGCCTAATATAATTAATAACTCTTTTGATTTCTTCACCCCCTATATAAACTCCTTGGATACGCTTAGGCATAGAAAATTCGGCTGTGGTAAACAACATATCACCTTGCCCGATCAATTTTTCAGCTCCAGTAACATCTAAAATAGTTTTAGAATCAACTCCGGAAGCGACTGAAAAAGCTATCCGAGCCGGAATATTAGCTTTAATTAAACCGGTTATAACATCTACGCTCGGCCTCTGAGTAGCTATTATTAAATGAATACCAACAGCCCTAGCCATTTGAGTCAATCTAATAATACTGGATTCTATTTCCTTGCCGGCAGCGGTCATTAAATCAGATAACTCATCTATTATTAATACTATATAAGGCAATTTCTCATCAGCGGTTTGATTATAAGAAGTAATGTCTCTTTTTTTAGCTTGAGATAGAATTTCAAATCTCCTATCCATTTCATTAAGACACCATTTAAAAGCATTAACGGTTTTCTTAACATCAGTAACAACCGGAGTTAGAAGATGAGGGATACCATTATAAATGAGAAGCTCTACTCTTTTAGGGTCAACCATTACAAATCTAAGCTCAGAAGGATTATGTTGATATAACAAACTGACAATTATGGAATTTATGCATACTGATTTACCTGAGTTAGTAGCTCCGGCAATTAAAATATGAGGCATTCGGGTAATATCATAAACCCAAGTATTGCCACTTACATCCCGGCCCAAAGGAATCTTTAATATTCCTTTATCCTGTTTAAAATTCTTGTTTGATAAAACCTCTCTTAAACTGATAATAGCTTTGGCCTTGTTAGGAACTTCAATACCCACTAAAGCTTTACCAGGAATAGGAGCCTCTATTCTTATAGGGTGAGCGGCCAAAGCTAAGGCCAAGTCATTGCTTAGAGTAGTAATTCTGGAAAGTTTTATTCCCTCTGCTGGTTTAAAAGTATATCTGGTTATAGTTGGCCCCACACTGGCATCCCCCATTTCTATCGGGATACCAAAATTTTCTAAAGTTTTTTGTATAACATAAGAATTTTTTTTAGTATTTCCGCTAATAGGCTTGCCCACTTTACTATCAAGCAAACTTAAAGGAATATCTATTTGAATGTCATTAGCGCTCGGATTTAAATTTTCTTTATCTTGTTCCCCATATTCACCCCCTTCTTCTTTGGCTTCTTGGGGATTTTTTTGAATGTCTTTCTTATGGAAAAGATTATCTTTCGCCCCCTCTAGCTCCATATCTTGTTTAGTTTTGGCAGGAGGAGGGGGAGACAACTCTTCTTGTCTGTCCTCCTCTTCCTCTTCTTCCTCACTATTTTCCTCTTCATATTTTCTTTTAAACATCTTTTCTGTAATTATTCTAAATGGCCATAATAGTTTAAATAGTATACTTTCTCTTCCTAAAACTTTTATTAAGGAGGTATTAAATATCAATAAAATAGAAATCAATAATAAACAAACTAAAATAACCAAGCCGCCCCAAAATCCCAAAACGTTTTCAAAAACATCTGATAAATAAAGACCTACATAACCGCCTCCATCTCCGGATTGAATAACCTCACTTTTTTCCTCGTCAGAATAAAAAAAATGAATCAATGGTTGAAAAGATATTAAAAATAGAAATAAGCCTAAATAATTAGCTCCCTTAAAATAATTTTTGCTTTTTTTAAACAAAAAAACACCCCAAATAACCAACAATAAAGGAATCAACCAACTACCCCATCCAAAACCGAGAAGCAAACCCTTTTTCAAATAAGTTCCGACTAAACCAGCTGAATCTATCAAGCTTAAAAAGCTCAACAAGCCAAGTCCGACGATTAAAACAATTAATATGCTTTTTTTGGTTTCCGGATTAACTTCAAAATCAGGAACTCTTATATGATCTAAGGGATTATTATTTTTACGTTTTGATTTTTGATTATTATTTTTATTCTCTTTTTGCTTTTTTTTAGCCATAAAACTCTCAAAATTAATCTCATATAATATTTTAACACAATAAAAACACGAAAAAAAGCCTTTTGTAGGCTTAGAAAATTTGCCTTCGGCAAATTGTTGAAAGTTGAAAGTTGAAAGATGAAAATAAATTAAGCGGAAGATAGATTATTTGTTTTCCCCCAAATTGCTCATTGCTCATTAATTTTCCGAAAGCAAATTTAATGCCAAAAATATTCTTACAACTTTCAGCTTCAAGCTTTTGGCAATTTAGCAGAGCTACGAGGCAAATTTTTCTAAATTTGCTTTCAGTAAATCACCTAATGCCCTCGGCATTAGGCATTCTTTCAGCCTTCAACTTTCAGCTTTCAGCAATTAAGCTTTGCTTAATTTTCTAAGCGAAGTTTAATTTTTTTGGAGTCCAATCTATCTGAACGTATTCAGACTCCTTCCCAAAAAATTGGGTAAAGCCCAATCAGGCAGACAAAAAGGAAGGGGATTGGGGTTTTGTCTGCCCTCGCTTTCTGTTTCCGCCGTCGTATTCAGGAATAGTTTTGCCTTTTTTAATAACCAATTCCGGCAAAAATCCTTGTTCCGGGCCGCTGCCGCCACCAAATTTATTTGATTGTAAATTCTTTGATAATCCTTCCATTTACAATAATTTGATACTCACCCTCTGGAATCTGCTTTTTTAATTCTCTACGAATGATTTTGCCTTCACACTCTTCAGTTATTTCAACATATTCCTTTTGGCCCCATGTAAATGTCTTATGGATAGATTTACTCCGATAAATAAGTACGTCACTACAACCTCGGCACCCTGTCCATGAAAAATCACAAAGTTGATGAACTGATTTTGAAACTATTTTTTCGTTCTCACAATATAGGTCAAAACCTGATCCTATTTCTTTCGAACAGGAATGTTTTAATTTTATATACTCTCCATTAGGTTTAATAATAGAGAAAGGCAAATCGTTGGTATGAACTTGAACAGTATCGTCAATTCTAAATGTTATGGTTTCACCCTTTTTGTATGTTTCTTCATTTGGGACATTTTCCGATGGTCGGTCTGGTCTATTCGGATGTGTAGAGCTGGTATCGTCTACACTTGGCAGCTGTGTAGAATCATAGGGAAATAGAAACAACACCGCTACGATAGCTACGCCCATAAATAGAATAACTATCCCTCCAATTAGTAAAAATTTCTTTGTCATATTTTTATTTTAATTGATCATTAATTATCTATATAAATTTTTCTATTCGCTGTAAAGTAAGTCTTATTTTATATAGTATCGTTTTTTTAATTCGAATTTGTTATAACATTCTCCACAAACACTTAATGAATGTATAGCAAAACACGCTCCTTTTGTTTCTTCGAGAAGAAAAATGGGAAAGCCTGTTACTAATTCATCCTTGTTGTATTTTGTTGAATCAAAATAACAATCTACCCCCAAACCGTCAACACAATCACCATGGCCTTCAATCTTCCCTTTTTTTACATAAATCTATTACAGCTTATGATATATTTTATGATTCGTCTATACATCCACATTTTTCAGTATTTTCTTCAGTAATCAAATCTGGATTTGAAATCCATGGGCAGGCTTCTGATTCGTTTTTATCTATCGCCTTACAATACTCTTCACAGTTATTTTCTCTTTTTATCGTACATTCGTTATCAACACAAACAGGTGTAAATTCTTCTATATTTAAACAAGAACATGGTGGTGGCGGCATATACATTGGACAGCTTGATGGACATTTTGCTTCCCTCTCTTGTTCTGTTTTGTCTTTACTTCTTTTATTTACAACCTTTGGTGGTTCTCTTTTACATGGGTCTGGAGGTGAACAACAGCTAATAAAATCCAAAAATACACAATCTGAATCTTTCTCACAATATTTTCCATTATCAATTACTTCGGTATCTTCTGAATCTTTCTCACCATATTTTCCATTATCAATTACTTCGGTATCTTCTGAATCTTTCTCACCATATTTTCCATTATCAATTACTCCTGTATCTGTTGTTTGTTTATTCCAAATAAATAATCCACCAATTACAAGAATTCCAAGGAATAAACAGATTACCCCAATTTTAATTTTCTTTTCCATATTATTATTTTAATTGATTATTAATTATCTATCTTAGTTTCTAAAGGTTGTTTATCAAATGAAATGAGAACGCCTCTCTTTGATAATTGTTCAGAGT
>JAGXOH010000046.1 GCA_023659985.1 Candidatus Falkowbacteria bacterium LH_S3
TTTCTTAAACAAACTAAACAATGCTTAGAAAATTTGCCAAAGGCAAATTCAATGAGCTTTGTTTAATTTACTTTCAACTTTCAACTTTCAACCTTTAACGTTCAACTTTCAACAAATTTACTGAAAGCAAATTTTCTCAGCTTGTTTTCTATCTTTGATCCAATAAATATCAGCGCCTTGTCTTTCCCAGCGTCTAAACCAAGTCATTTGACGTCTGGCAAATTGCCTGATAGCTATATATAATCTATCCACCATATCATTATAATTTAATTCTCCTTGCAAATATCTGGATACATACCTATATTCCAAACCAAATTGTTTTAGTCTTTTCCAGGAAACCTTGTCTTTTTTATGTAAATCGCGAATCTCTTCAATCATCCCTTCTTTTTCCAATCTCTCTAATAAACGATTGTATATCTTTTTATTTAAATCTAGCCTATTAACAGACACTCCTAATAACAAAAATTTATAAGAAGTTTCCCCTTTTACCATCATAGGATCACTCTGTTGTCGGCAAATTTCAATATAACGAACAAGTCTTCTTTTATTTTTTCTATCACTACTCCCTAACTTTTCCGCAAAAACTGGATTTATATTTTTTAATTCAAAAAATAATTCATTTTCACTTTTTGTTTCTAATTCTTTTCTTGCCCCAAGATGCGGAGGGGTTTGCGAAAGATTAAAATTTTCCACCACGGCTTGAATATACAATCCTGATCCCCCTACTAATATAGGTATTTTTCCCTTTTTTATAACTTCTTTGATTTTTTTATAAGCTAATTTTTGATATTTAGAAAGATTAAAATTAGTATTTGGATGAACAATATCAATTAAGTGATAAGGAATATTTATTGCTTTTGCTTTTCCGTTTTTCTGAGTTTCTTTTATTGTATATTCATCCAAATCTTTACCGGTTCCAATGTCCATTTTTTTATATACCTGCCTGCTGTCTGCATTAATAATCTCTCCATTAAGCTCACGAGCCAACTTTACCCCTAAGCCAGTTTTACCACTGGCAGTGGATCCTAAAATGACAATTACCTTGTCTTTTTTATTGATATTCATAGTTTTGCCGTGTTGATTTATTTCCATTATTATGATATGAGTAAATTATCTTTAATAAATCAACAAAGGAAGGAATTTATGAGTGAACAAAAAATTTGTTCAGGGCTTTTTTGGACAACAGCTTAATCCAAAATCCCAGATTTCATCTATTGTAACATCTATAAAATCACCTACTTGCAAATCAACTCCCATATTATTTAATTTAACATTTTTATTAGTATCTGTCTTACCATACCACTCCCCCTTCTTATTCACCCCCTCTACCAAAACTTTCACTCTTCGGCCTATATATTTTTGATTATTTTTATAAGCAGATTCTCTTAATATTTCCGTTAATTCTTTTTCTCTTTTCTTCTTTTCTTCCGGCGGCACATTATCTTTCATTTCAGCCGCAGATGTTCCCGGTCTAGGGCTATATTGAGAAATGTAAGCCATATCAAAACCTATTTCCTGAAATAAATTAACCGTATTCTCAAATTGTTCCCTAGTTTCCCCTGGAAAACCGACAATAATATCAGTAGTTATACTTGCTTCCGGAATATAATATTTAATACTATCTATTAATTTTTGATAATGTCTTGATGAATATTTTCTATTCATTTTTTCAAGCACCTCATCATCCCCTGACTGTACTGGTAAATGGATATGACGGCAAATATTTTTATTAGCGGCAATAGTTTTGATCAATTTATTACTCATATCTTTGGGGTGAGAGGTAGCAAATCTAATCCAAAAATCTCCATTAAGACAAGAAATCGCTTCAAGTAATCCGGCAAAATCAATCTTAGGGCCAAGGCTATGAAAATATTTATGACTTTCCCGATTATTCGGTAAAACAGAAACATAGCTATTCACATTTTGGGCTATTAAATTTATTTCTTTATATCCCTTACCCACAATCTCCTCCACCTCTTTAATAATTTCCAGCGCCGGTCTATAAACTTCTCTTCCACGAGCATAAGGAACTACACAATAAGCACAAAAATTATCACAACCATTGCCAATAGGAATAAAAGCACTAAAAAAAGAGGTTAATTCTGGTTTTATTCTTAAATATTCATTGCTATCCAAAGTTTTACTTAAATCACTCCTTATTTTCAGTTTATCTTTCAAATAAGGAAGATCCTTGATAGGCAACCAAATATCCACCTTATCCTTTAATCTTTTTAAAACATCTTGCCTCTCACTTAAACAGCCAGTTAATACTAATTTTACTCCAGGATTTTCTTTTTTAATTTCCGGGATCAAACCATAAACTCTATCCTCAGCTGATTGTCTTACTCCGCAAGTATTAATCACTACTACATCAGCCTCCTTTCGATAAGGAGTCTGGATATAATTATTGCTTTTAAGATGAGAGGCGAGGCGTTCACTGTCTGATTTATTCATCTGGCAACCTATTGTTACAATATGGTATTTCATAGCAGTTCAATTCCCAGCTCTTAGGGCGGGCTATAAAAGAAGTATATATTTGTATTATTTTTTTCTACTAAAATTTATTAATAATATCTTCCAACTCTTCATCACTGTAAAAATCAATTGTAATATTCCCTCCGTTCTTTTTTCTATCTATTTTAACCTTTGTCCCCAGTGCTTCTCGTAATCTTTGCTCTCTTTCCTTGTCCTTGGGGTCTTGTTTAATTCTGGCTTTCTTAGTACCACCCATTTTTTTCACTTCTTCTTTTAATTGATTGCCAGTTAAATTATTGTGAAGCATTCTCCTAAAAACTTGCATTTGCTTAGCTTCTGTTTCTAACCCAGCTATCCAGAGAGCATTTCTCTCTGTAACACGGCCTTTTAAAATAGCTTTCTGAATTTCTTCTGGCAAATTCAATAAACGAATAACGTTTGATACTGAAGGTCGCGACTTACCTACGCTATTGGCTACTTGTCGAGCCGTCATATTAAAATCATCAACCAATTTTTTATAAGCCATAGCTGTCTCAATAGGTGAAAGATTTTCTCTCTGTAAATTTTCAATTAAAGCCACTTCTAATCTTTTTTGTTTGTTATAATCTCGAACAATCACTGGCACTTCTTCTAGTTTAGCCTCTTTAGCCGCCCGCAACCTTCTTTCTCCTGCAGTCAATTCATATCCCTCTCCTTTTTGAACAGCTATTAAAGGCTGGATTATACCATATCTTTTTATAGAATTCGTTAGCTCTTCCATGGCGAATTGTGAAAATTCTTTTCTAGACTGGTAAGGATTAACTTTTATTTGAAAAGGAGATAAGTAGACAATACTTTCTTGTTCTTCCTTGGTTGTTAGCTCAATAACATCCTCTTCTCCTTTCTGGGAAGAAATTTTTGTTTTTTGTGGTTTTTCCGGAATAAGAGATCCCAGTCCTTTGCCTAATCCTTTGGACATAATATTTATTCATTACTCCACTATCTGATTGCTCCATTGCTAATTTAAAACTATTTAGCAACAAAGCCATAAAACAATGGAATATATTTAAAAAATTATTAGCTAAATTTTTAATTAAAAAGTAATTATGTTTTCATTATCTCTTTGGCTAATTTTTCATATGCTCTAGCGCCCTTGGATCTCTGGTCATAATGTAATATGGATTTACCATAACTGGGAGCTTCTGCCAGCCGAACATTTCTGGGGATTACGGTAGAAAATACTTTATCACCAAAATATTGCTTTAATTCTTTTGCTACCTCACCTGATAATTTGTTTCTCTTATCAAACATAGTTATCACTACTCCTAAAATATTTAACTCTGGTTTTAAATTTCCTTGAACAAGTTCAATTGTCTCCAAAAGTTGTCCCAAACCTTCTAATGCATAATATTCACTCTGTATGGGAATTAAAATATCTTCAGCCGCAGTCAAACTATTAATAGTTAAAAGTCCTAATGAAGGAGGTCCGTCAATAATGATATAATCATATTCATCTTTGATTTCCTTCAATATTTTACTTAACCTATATTCTCTTTCATCCATATTAACCAGTTCTATAGCGGCTCCTGCCAAAGACGCGGATGAAGGAGCTATTTTATATTTGTCCAATAAAGTGCTTTTAATTATTTCAAAAATAGATTTCTGCCCAATAAGAGCTTCATAGATACCTTTATCTATTTTATGAGAATCAATGCCCAATCCGGAAGTGGCATTAGCCTGAGGATCGATATCTACAAGTAGCACATGTTCACCCAAAGACGCCAAGTAAGCGCCCAGGTTAATAGCTGTAGTAGTCTTGCCCACTCCTCCTTTTTGATTAACTATAGAAATTATTTTACCCATAACTATAAATTCAAAATATAAAAACCAAAATGATAAAGAAAAATTCAAAAAAATTTAAATAAAATTACAATATATAACCGACTAAATTATAATTTTAAAAAAAACAAAAAAGTAACCTGAAAAAATATTCTATGTTTTTAATTTATAGTTTATCTATCACTTGCAATTTAATGCAAGCCACTCGTATTTTATTTATTGTACCTCAATTTTATGCTTTTGACAAATTAAAGTATGTAATTTATATTAACTCTAAGACTAAAATAAAAAATAAAACGCCCTGGTGGCGGAATTGGTAGACGCGCACGACTCAAAATCGTGTGGCTTTAGCCATGTGAGTTCGAGTCTCACCCAGGGCACTAATGAGGAAATCTCAAAATTTTAATAAAAAATTTACCCAGTAGTTGTTAACATTGAAGCATTAGGGTAAAAGTTAAAACATTTTTATTGATAAAAAATAGTACTTACCATAGTAAGTACTATAGTATGGATTATCTT
>JAGXOH010000047.1:0-121 GCA_023659985.1 Candidatus Falkowbacteria bacterium LH_S3
TGAGCAGTCAAGCTTTGCTTAACTAATTTGGCATTAGGTTAACAATTTGACTTTGACATTAGGATTTTAACATTAGGATTTTATTAAGTAGAAGTTTTAAGTTTTAAGTTGTAGTTTTTAG
>JAGXOH010000047.1:218-4562 GCA_023659985.1 Candidatus Falkowbacteria bacterium LH_S3
GAGCTTTGACATTTGACATTTAATTTGTCATTTAGTCATTTGACATTCATTTGACATTAGGATTTTGACATTAGGATTTTATTAAGTAGAAGTTTTGAGTTTTAAGTTGTAGTTTTTAGCTTTGACATTTGACATTTAATTTGTCATTTAGTCATTTGACATTCATTTGACATTAGGATTTTGACATTAGGATTTTATTAAGTAGAAGTTTTGAGTTTTAAGTTGTAGTTTTTAGCTTTGACATTTGACATTTAATTTGTCATTTAGTCATTTGACATTCATTTGACATTTGAGCTTTGACATTAGGATTTTATGATATATCCCCAAAATTGACTAAACAAGTTTTTTTTGTTATCTTAATCTATGTTTTAAAATATTTTTTTGCAATAAGTGGTATAAGGCGTCCAATTTAGACAATTATTTTATGCACTCGTAGCTCAGCTGGATAGAGCAACGGCCTTCTAAGCCGTAGGCCGCAGGTTCAAGCCCTGCCGAGTGCACCAGCCAGGAAATGTCAAGTTTATCTTGGCCGTTTCGGTGGGCTCGCCGCAATTTTTAAAAACTACCAAAGAACCTAACTTAACATTTATTAGCGCTTTACGCTAAATGTGTTGCGTTAAATTCTGGACTCAAAGTTATGAATAATCGGGCATTTTCTAAAATTCGGATTCTAATTGTTTTCATCATCCTCATCGGTAGTGGAGTTTTGGTTTATCAATATTTGTCAGTGCCAGAAGAGAAAGTGGGGATGTCAGAAGAAACAACCGAAGAAGAAACAACCGAAGAAGAAACCGCCAAGCAAGTCAAAGTAGAAAAATTTAAGCTTAATTTTGGCCAGACAAAATCTATTGAAGCCGAAGGTCTTAAAATAAAATTTGTGGATGTAACTGAAGATTCTCGATGTCCTGCTGGTGCTCAATGTATTATGGCGGGACGAGTAACAGTTGTGATTAATGTTATTAAAGATGAGCAGAACCTTGGTGATTTTAGTCTTACAAAGGGGAGGAATGAATATTTGGCAATTGACTTCAATGGTTATTTAATGAAATTAATAGCTGTTGATCCTTATCCTAAAGTTGAAAAAGAGATAGAACTTTCAGATTATGTTATAACTCTTTCCATTTTTAATTCTGCAGAATAAATTTGTCACCAAAGCAGTAAATTATTCAAGCTATTTTCTTGAAAAATTTATTGTAATGAGTTATGATTAACTCATAGAAAAACTTGAAATTGTTAAAAATAGTGGCGAAGCCGCTCAAATTTTTTTTGGGGGGCTGGCCGTCGCCGCCACAATCGGCGAAATGTGTTTAGATTAATTTGAGAATACAGTACCGAATTAATTATGAATTACGAATGTTTTTTTAATCATTTAGATAATGGCAATTTAAAATTGATCATCATGGTGGTAGTAGCTCAGCTGGTTAGAGCACTGGGTTGTGGTCCCAGAGGCCGAGGGTTCGAGTCCCTCCTGCCACCCTTGAAAATTAAAATTTATTCAAGACAAAAACAAACACTAAAAATACAAAAAAAGAATATTAAAATATTCTTTTTTGTTTTCAAATAATTTAATTAATTAAATTATTTATTGCGCAAAGAGGATAATTTGATACAATAAATATATATTAATTTAAATTAATAAAGTTATATTTTTAGTGATTATGATAGATGGTATTGTTCAAGCCAAAATCTATGATGACAATGCTTCCTATTACGGCTATCCTTTGGAGAAATTAATGGAGAATGCCGGTAAAGCGGTAGCTGAAGTTTTATTGGAAAGATATGGAGAGAATAAGAGAATAGCCTTTATTTGCGGTCCTGGAAATAACGGAGGCGATGGTTTGGTGGCGGCCAGGCGTTTGCAGAGCAAAGCTTGGGTAGTTGTTTTTATGGTTCCGGCGGCTAATCAGGTCAAATCTGAACTAACCAAGAAAAATTGGGACAGGTATCAAGGAGAAAAATATGAGAATATTCATCCACAAGATATTAAAGGTAAATTTGATATTATTGTAGAGTGTTTGTTTGGTACCGGTATTAAAGGAGAATTAAAAGAACCATATAGAAGTATTGTGCTCCGCCTAAATAGTCTTAAAGGAAAAAAGGTGTCTATTGATCTGCCGACTCAGGGCTATAAGGAGGATATAATTATTTCTTTGATGACCCAAAAGCATCCAGAAGCAATAGTAGTGGATATTGGTTATCCGCAGTGGCTTAAAAAAAAGATTGGAGTTGGAGAAGTGAAGGCATTATATAAACCAGGGAGCACATCTCATAAAGGCGAGAATGGAAAGGTTTTAGTGGTTGGAGGTAGTGAAACTTATCACGGAGCTTTATTGTTAGCCTCTAAAGTAGCTGGGAAAGTGGTGGATTTGGTATATGCATCCTCAGTGCCGGAGAATAATAGATTGATACATAAGATGAAATTTAGCTTATCTGAATTTATAGCTATACCGCGCAACCAGGTGAAAGAAACTATTAAAGATATGGATTCGGTTTTGATTGGACCCGGAATGGGAGATAGTTTAGAGAATAAAGATTTTATTCATAAAATATTGAAGGCTAATAAGTCAAAGAAAATAATTTTGGATGCTGATGCTTTAAAGGTGATTGACCCTAAATTTTTAAATAAGAATTGCGTAGTTACCCCTCATAAGCGTGAATTTAAAAAATTATTCAAAGTTAAACCTTCTTCTGCTAACTTGAAAAAAATGTCTAAAAAATACGGATGTGTTATTGTTTTAAAAGGAAAACCTGATTATGTAGTATCTGGAGAGGAGGTAAAGGTTAACGAGAATGGCAATGCCGGCATGACCAAGGGAGGAACTGGTGATGTACTGGCAGGGCTGATAACCGCTTTAGCTGCCAGAAACGATTTGTTTTTGGCTGCGCGCGCTGGAGTGTTTATAAACGGGTTGGCGGCTGATAGATTATTTTCTAAATCTTCTTATTATTACAGCGCTGGAGACCTTGTTGAAGAAATTCCGGTCACTATAAAGACGTGCTAAGCATAAAATTATTTGCAGCATATTAAAGTTTATTATAAGGTTTTTGTGATTGATTATTTGCTAAATTTATTAATATTATGAAGGTTGAATTGGCTAAATATGCAGGTTTTTGTTTCGGAGTAAGGCGAGCTTTGAAAATGGTAGAAAATAATTTAGATTCATTAAAAAAACCGGTTAAAATGTATGGTGCCCTGGTTCATAATGAAGAAGTGGTTAGAGTTTTGCAAGATAAAGGAATAGAAATTGTTAATAATATAGATCAAGCCCAAAAAGGCACATTAATAATTACAGCCCACGGAACCAGCCCTTATATAAAAAAAGAATTAGAAAAAAGAGAGAATCTGGATATCTTGGATACTACTTGTCCGAGGATAGCCCATATTCATAACATAGTAAGTGGATTACGCAATAAAGGTAGAACAATATTAATTTATGGAGACAGACATCATCAAGAGGTAAGGGGGATACAAGGCGCAGCTGGTAAGGGGACGAAAATATTTTCCAGTTTAGATGGCTTGAATAAATTAAATCTTTTAAAAAATGAAAAATATGGTTTAGTGGCTCAAACCACTCAAAATCAAGAGAAATTTAAAAAAATTAAGGAAGTTGCCCGAAAAAAAATAAAGGATATTAAGGTATGTGACACTATTTGCAACACAACTTCTTGGCGCCAACAAGAGGTAAGAAAAATTGCTAATAATAATGATATTATGCTTGTTATTGGTTCTCATTCCAGTGCCAACACTACTCGTCTTTATCAAATTAGTAAAAAGGAAAATCCGGAAACATATTTTATCCAAACTTATAAAGGTATTAAAAAAAGTTGGTTTTTCGGCAAATATAAAGTTGGAGTAACAGCCGGAGCTTCTACTCCAGATTGGGTGATACAAGACGTAATTGACGCTTTAACAAAGTTGAATAAATAACATTAAGCGTTTACATTTATCAATTAAATCACTTAACAAAACCAAAAAAAAAGAAATTGGAAATTTGATATTCTTCATCCCTAATTTCCAATTTAAGCTTTTAACTTCCTCACGTCATGATTAAGCGTAAAAAAACTAAAAAAATTAAAGTTGGTAATATTTATATCGGTGGCAATGCTCCTATTTCTGTTCAATCCATGACTAACACTGATACCCGTGATGCAACAGCGACTGTTAAGCAAATAAAGAGTTTAGAACAAGCCGGTTGTGAGATAATTAGGGTAGCAGTTCCAGATATGGTAGCGGCTCAGGCATTGGGTAAGATCAAAAAAGATATTGGCATTCCTTTGGTAGTTGATATTCATTTTCAAGCCGACTTAGCTTTAGAAGCTATGGAACAAGGAGTGGACAAAGTG
>JAGXOH010000048.1 GCA_023659985.1 Candidatus Falkowbacteria bacterium LH_S3
TTGACTTTTGGTTTTGCGTTTTGAACTTTGAGTTTTGCGTTTCAATCATATTTTTTGGATTTTGGATTTCATTTGTCACCCAACCAATAGTTTTTTAGTACATACTTGAATACTTTATATATTAAAATATATCAAAAAAAACCCTCTCTCGCGACATGGGCTGGTTTTTATATGTTTCAAACAAAAGAACTTGCCGATTTCATCCAATTTACTCGCAGTATACCTATGAGAAGTGATAAAAAAATATGGTGTCTTAAAGGGTCTATGGAAAGGGGTAAAAAAATTTGCACTGTCATCCATGGAACAAGAGTGAAATTGATCAGCCGTAAAAAAGCCCTAAACTATTATTTAGGGCTTTTAACGAACTCTTGGATTGAAAAAAATATTTCGCAATTTATATTCAAAAGATTGGGATCAAAATTTTCCTCTGCTTTATCATCTATAACTGCAGAGATAGGTACCTCCTTATTGATAATTTTATTCTTATCTCCTTTAAGTCCGATACAATAAATTCTCTCAACTTTTAGCCTCCTAATAATGAACCATAATTTCGTTATCCAGAAACAAAACCATGGACGCTTTGAAACAATCACAACTCGATTATTCTCAAATAATGATTGTTGACTCTTCTCTATTATTGAGGGAAAAAATATGAATGACCAATGAAATAAGAAAATTAATATATTTAATAATGTATAAGGAACTTGTGGATACCAAATTACTTTAACAACAACCCTGTCCATATCCAACACAATTTTTTTCATAAAAAGACCTCCAGCATTTTTGTATTTTTGTTTGTATTTTTGTATATAAATGAAAGGTTAATTTACTTTTAATAATTTGTCAAACTCTATCCATGATATATCATACAATAAAATCCAAATGATAAAACTCAAAGCTAAAAACTACAACTTAAAACTTTTTACTTCTTACTTTTTATTTATTATTTAGTCATTTGGATTTTGGATTTCATTTGACATTAGGATTTTGTCATTTGGATTTTATTAAGTATTTGACATTAGGATTTTGACATTAGGATTTTATTTAATTTTTGGATTTCATTTAAATTTTGGTTTTGAGATCTGAATTTTGAGCTTTGAGTTTCAATATGCGTTCAGCATTCGGCAATTCCGAAGGAATTCTTCTTTCAGGGTTAGGCTTTCAATTTTCAACAATTTGGGGGAAGGCAAATTTTCTTAGTTGATTTTTAGCTTAATAACATCTATAATAAAAGTAAATTAAATATTAAGTAAATTAAATATTAAAATCAAAAACTCTATATGAAAAAGCTACATAAAAATTTTTATAAAATACTCTTGATCATCATAATAATTTTGGGATTTTTATTTTTACCAACGATTGCCGGATTATATGCAAAAATCGCTTGGTATAAAAGCGTGGGCTTTTATTCAGTATTCATTATTCCTTTTACTACCAAAGTAATAACCGGAGTCGTCGGATTTCTCCTGTTTACCGGAATATTGCTTTTGAACTTCAGAATATTCAATAAATTAAGCAAGGGCAGATTATATGTCTCTCAATCCCGGCAAGGAACTATTCTGGAGCAACCCAAAGAAGTGGGAAGTATAGTAAGAAAGGGATTTACACTCCTTTCCGTGTTCATTGGCCTTATGGCCGGCTTGGCTATATCAGATAATTGGCAAGTGATTCTCAAATATATTCACCACTCCCCTTTTGGAACAACTGATCCTGTGATAGGACATGACATTTCTTATTATGTGTTCACTCTCCCATTTATCCAATTAGTGGTCGGAACGGTCTTTTTCCTGTTGATTATTTGTATTATATTTACCGCTATACTCTATGGATGGCATATCTTGTTTCACCATTACGGACAAAAAGTGAAATATTTAGGCTTCTTTTCCCTACCCTTTGTGCCTGAGGCCGCAAAGAAACATCTTACCGTCCTTGGTATGGGATGGTTTCTTTTAACCGCTTTTTATTTGTATACGGTCAGCTTGCCCAGTCTATTGTTAAAACGGCATGATCTTTTAAGCGGAGCCAACTATGTAGATATTCATGCCCACCTACCGATAACTTACGGCATTATAGGTATAGCTTTGCTGATAGTATTGGCAGGGGTCTATATGATTATACGAAAAAAATATGGCCTCTGGGGTCCGATGTTGGTCTTATATGTAGGCGTGTTGATATTAGGGGGCGGGATTTATCCTTCCCTTTTGCAATCCTTTGTAGTGGCGCCTAATGAACTCTCTAAAGAAAAAACCAACCTGGAACGCCATATTTTAGCCACTCGACAGGCTTGGGGATTGGGTGAGGTGGATATCAAAGAATTGAGCGGATCCCAAAAATTGTCCTTAGAAGATATTCAAGAGAACCAAGGAACTATTGATAATATTCGGCTTTGGGATAGAGAACCACTATTGGACACTTTTAGTCAATTACAAGAGATTCGAACTTATTATAATTTCAACTCCATTGATACCCAACGCTATCAATTGAATGGAGAATACCAACAATTATCATTAGCCCCGCGGGAGCTAGATTATAGTAATTTACCTCAACGTAACTTTATCAATGAAAGACTTACCTACACCCATGGCATGGGAACAGCAGTAACTCCGGTAAATCAAGTAACAGAAGAAGGGTTGCCTTTTCTGTATATCAAAGATCTGCCCCCCACTTCCACAAAAGAAAAACTTAATATCAAACAACCGGCTATATACTATGGAGAGAACCAAAACGATTATGTGCTCGCCAATACTAACTCTAAGGAATTCCATTATCCAGGCCAAGAAGAGAATGTTTATCAAAACTACACCGGAAATGGAGGTGTGACCTTGAGTTCTCCCATATCTAAGGCTTTGATGGCCATCAATTTCAAATCCTACAAAATATTTTTAAATTCTGATGTTACAGACGAAAGCCGTATTCTCTATAACCGCAATATTTTAAAGAGAGTAAGGAAAGCTCTTCCTTTTCTCACCTTTGACAGCGACCCTTATATGGTGATCGCTAACGGAGAGCTAAAGTGGATCCAAGATGCTTATACTACTACCAACCGTTATCCTTATTCAGAGGAAATGGACGGGACTAATTATGTGCGTAATTCAGTAAAAGTGGTGGTAGACGCTTATGAAGGAGATATTAACGCTTATATTATGGATAAGAGCGACCCCTTAATCCAAACTTATGCCTCCATATTCCCGGAAATATTCCAACTCGCTGAGGAAATGCCCTCTGCCATCAAGGAACATATCAGATATCCTGAATATCTTTTCTCTAAACAGACCAGCCTCTATACTGAATACCATATGGATAATCCTCAGGATTTTTACAATAAAGAGGATATGTGGACTTTTCCTCGTTTAATGAGCACTACCAGAGGAGAAAATGTGGGGCCAATAATGAGGCGGCTAATCATGAAATTACCAGGCGAAGAAAAAGAAGAGTTCGTGTTTATGCTCCCCTATACTCCGCAAGGAAAAAATAATATGATCTCCTGGATAGCAGCCCGATCAGATGGAGACAATTACGGAGAGTTGATCAATTACCGCTTCCCTAAGGATAGCTTGGCCTACGGTCCGCAACAAATAGTCTCCCGCATCAATCAAAAAACTGAAATATCCCAACAGATATCCTTATGGGATCAAAGCGGATCAGAAGTAGTCCAAGGGAATTTATATGTTATCCCAATAGAAGAATCTATTCTTTATGTCCGCCCCCTGTACTTAAGAGCTCGAGACAGTAGGATGCCGGAATTAAAACGGGTGATCGTAGCCCACAAGGAATCCATTGCTATGGAGCCGACCTTGGATCAAGCCTTGAAATCAATATTCGGAACTAAAGAGCCGGCAGAGAAAGGGACAGACCAAAAACAAAAAGGAAACGACAAGCAAATAGAAATAGGAACTGAAATGAAGCAAGCAATAGACCAAGCTAATCAACTGTTTGAAAAATCCGTGCAGGCGCAACGAAAGGGCAACTGGACCGAATATGGAAATTTGCTGAAAGAACTAAGAAATAAATTACAACAATTACAATTCAATTTTTCTCAATAGAAGTCAAAAAGGCCCGCTTTTAATAAAAAGCGGGCTCAATGCTGTGATTTAAGAGATACTACTCATTGAAAAGAAAAATTTCTTCTCACTATAATGTTCTGAAACTCTCTAATCGTTAAAGAACTACTATTGCGAAAAAGGGTATCTTTTTCAGAGTCCAAATCCCAACCGAGTATTTCCTCGGCCTCTATGAGTAGTTCTATGGAATCAACTCCGAGTTCACTTAAAAAAGCATCCGGAGTTACGAGATAGATATCTATATCTACCTCGTATTTGGAGACAAAGATCTTAATAATCTCTATCCCCGCATCCTTACATTCACACACCATTCCAAATTTCATAAATCCCTCCTTGTTTGATAATGTCCGTTCGCCTCATTGCATTCTTCCACACTTTCAAATTTCATAAATCCCTCCTTTCTTTTAATTTTTTTTACTTGTTAATTATTTTTTTACTTATTTATGTATAATTAAATGTGAAGTGCAACACGCATAATATGATATAATGGCAAAGCCAA
>JAGXOH010000049.1 GCA_023659985.1 Candidatus Falkowbacteria bacterium LH_S3
TTATAATCTTACCAATAAATAGATAATGAAACTCTCAGACCATGTAAAAATAGCGCTAAAAGCGCTAACTACCAATAAATTAAGAACCTTCTTAACTGTTTTAGGTATTATTATCGGAATAGCGGCTATTATTGTTGTTTTTTCAGCCGGAGTCGGTATTAAACAATTAATACTAGGAGAAATTGAAACTTTTGGAACAGATATTATTGAAACCGAAATTAAAGTTCCCACCAACAAAAAGGGGGCGGAAGCGGAGCAACAATCAGCTACGAATATAGCTATGGGAGTACAAATAACCACTCTAGATCTTAAAGACAAGAAAGATTTGGAAGAATTACCCAATATCACTCAAGGGTATGCGGCCATACTTAGTCAAAACCAAGTTAACTACAGAAATGAATTCCGCAAGGCCTCTCTTTTCGGAACCAATGAAAACTATATAGATATAGATAAAAGTGAAATTGAGAAAGGAAGATTCTTTATGGAAGAAGAAAATCATTCTTTAAAAAAAGTAGCTGTTTTGGGTTCTCAAATAAAAGAAGAGCTTTTCGGAGATTCAGAGGTGATCTCCAAATTTATTCGCATTGGTAAATCCAAATATGAAATTATCGGAATAATGGAAGAAAGAGGCTCAGTAGCCATGCTCAACTTTGATGAATACGTATATCTTCCTGTTAAAACTCTGCAAAAAAGAATAATGGGCATAGAGCATGTTAATTATATGGTGCATCAATTAAAAGATGCTTCCCAAGCTGAACTAACCGCTGTCAGAGCCAGAGATGTCATGCGCAGAAATCACAATATCACCTCCCAGGCTGACAGTGGCTTATCCAAAACCGACACCAGCCAAGATGACTTTCGAGTAGTTACTATGCAAGAAATGATGGATATGTTGAACATAATAACCACTTCCCTTACTGCTCTACTTTTGGCTATTGTGGCTATTTCTTTGGTAGTCGGAGGCGTGGGAGTAATGAATATTATGTATGTAGTGATAACTGAACAAAAAAAAGAAATCGGACTAAGAAAGGCGGTGGGAGCCAACTTTTATGACATTATGATCCAATTTTTAATGGAATCAATTGTTGTCACTTTAGCAGGAGGTGTTATCGGTATAGTTTTGGGTGTAGTTATCTCTTATTTCTTATATTATTTTGGATCCCAGGCTTACGGATTAAATTGGAATTTTACCGTACCAATTGAGGGATACATAACCGCTGTTATCTTCTCTATTATTTTCGGCATTATATTCGGGATGTTTCCTGCCAGAAAAGCTGCCAAAATGGATCCAATAACGGCACTTAGGGAAGAATGAATTTAATTTTCAATTTTTTATTACTCTTTTATAAGGAAACAAAAAAGGACACGTAACTTTCCAACCTTTCTAAATAATATTTTTACAAATTGGTTTATTGATGTACAACTTTTTTATACTCTTCATAGTCTTCAATATAATCGGTTCGATCAGGATTGTAATTAGTAGATGATAAAGCCAAAAGTATGGCATCTTGAGAAAAATTTTTAAAATAATGCCATACATATACACCTATATAAAAGACGTCATTGGCTTTCATAACGATATCTTCCATCTCTTCTCCCTTGTCTATTTGAGCTGTGCAACTTCCTTGCACAAGAATAAATAATTCTTTTTCTTGTTTATGACAATGACCGCCGGCAGTACCTTTGATGTTGGTAATATAATAAATTCTTTTTACTTCAAAATCAATATAATCCTTTAACTCAACCGGATTCATAACAAAATTATCTGCAAAAATACCTTTAAGATGATACTTATGAAGGACAGGATTCATAAAAACAAGTGTTAAAATATAAGAAGCCTTTGGGGAAGGTATTCTTATATACTATAATATTATTTTATTTTTTGAAATAGGACTCTTGGAATTTATTCATCTCATCTTTTTTCTCCCAAACGCTTTGTGCCCACTCCTTGTTTTCCAGATACCATCTTAAAGTTTCAGCCAGGCCTTGTTCAAACTTTTTAGCCGAATAATCCGGTTCCCAGCCCAAACTTTTTATTTTAGTAGCATCAATAGCGTATCGCCTATCATGACCAGGTCTATCCTTTACATATTCAATCATATCTTCACTTTTGCCCAAAACTTTTAATATGGTCTTGGTTATTTCTAAATTGGATCTTTCGTTGTCTACTCCAATATTATAAACTTCTCCGGGTTCGCCTTTGTGAAGAAGCAAGTCTAAGGCCTTAGCATGATCATGGACATGGATCCAATCTCGCACATTACGGCCATCTCCATAAATAGGAACCTTTTCTCCTTTTAATAACTTGAACAAAAAGAAAGGTATTAATTTTTCCGGAAATTGATAAGGACCGTAATTGTTGGAGCAATGAGTAACCACTACCGGAGTGTTATGCGTTTTATAATAAGCGTTACACATCAAGTCACCGCCTGCCTTTGCTGCGGCATAAGGCATATTTGGCATTACTGGAGTGTCTTCTGTGAATTCTTTTTCCTCTTCCAGATCCAAAGCGCCATAAACTTCATCAGTGGACACATTTACAAATTTTTCAATATTGTTTGCATTCACTGCATCCAATATCATTTGCACCCCAAGGGTGTTACTTAATACAAAATCTTTACAACCGCCGTGAATAGATCTATCTACATGAGTCTCTGCGGCAAAATTGATAATATAAGTAATACCACTTTCTTTAATAGTTTGATCCAATTTTTCCATATCAGTAATATCTCCTTGTATAAAAGCATAACGCGGATCATTTTCTATGGCACTAAGATTCTGAAGATTACTGGCATAAGTTAATTTATCATAATTAACCACTGTATAGTCAGGATATTTTTCCAAAATATAGTGAATAAAATTAGAGCCAATAAAGCCGGCACCTCCGCATACCAAAATATTCTTTTTTTCTCTTTGCTTTGACCCTTTATTAAACAATAAAGAAAAATTGTTATCATCCAGACCTGTTAAAATTTTTGCTTCTTTAAAAGAAACATGCCCCTTGGTTAAAAGCTTTCTGGTTATGTTTATTTTTTGGTTAAAATCAGGATTGCTAACCTCCATACATAATATATTTAAAAATTGTAAAAATAGTCTTTTATATTATCCTCTTAATCTCTTTAAGTCAAATTTGAATTAAGCAAAGCATTTTAAATTAAGCAAAGCTTAGGAAATTTGCTTTCAGCAAATTGTTGAAAGTTGAAAGATGAAAGTTGAAAGTAAATTAAGCAAAGGCTAAATTATTTGCTTTCAGCAAATTGTTGAAGGTTGAACGCCTAATGCTTTTAGCATCCGAAATTAAACATAAAATTCAGAGCCTGCACCAATTTTGATTTCTATAATTGATCTATTATTTCCTTGGCAGCGTCTTTCATATCCTGTTCCTGTATCTTTTTAATATTGCCGATATCTATGGAAGCGCCGTGACCGTCTCCCTTAAACCTGGGAACCAACCACACATGGGCATGCCCCACTTCTTCTCCCAATATCAAGGATACAATATAATCAGTGCCAAATGCCTTCTTCATAGCATTAGCCAATTTTTGCACTACCTGGAAATATTCTCCAATATTGGACACATCCCACACCCAACGATGATGCTGTTTAGGTATCACTTGCGTATGCCCTCTATTCCTGGGATTAACATCCAGAAAGGCATAAAAATTCTTATCCTCATAAACTTTATAACTAGGGATTTCTCCATTTATAATTTTACAAAATACACAATCTTGCATAATGATTATATTAATTAAATATCTCCTTCTTTGTTAATAGCCCATTTTGCGCTCCCCTTCTTCTAACTACAGAAGCGGAGTTCTTTATCCCCAATTGCATGGCTTTTTGGATATCTCCCTTATAGATCTCCAGGCCAGCTACAAAACTGGAGTTGAAAGCATCCCCTACTCCTGTGGTGTCAGTTACCTTTTTAACTTTGTTAGCCTTTTGGTAATAAAAAGTCTCTCCATCATAGGCATTGGAGCCATTCTCTCCCCTGGTAATAACTACAATCCCAGGTTTATATTCCTTTAATATTCTTAAAAGATTTCTGGTATTATTTAAAAACCTGCTAGATTTATTTTTATATTTGGAAACAGAAGCAACTAATTCAATAGCCTCACTCTTGTTAACACACAGGACATCAATATTTTGCAAATATTTTTTCAATTTGGCAAGCCCGAGCTTAATCTGAACCTCTCCGGGATTCCAAGCTATCTTAGGTTTCTTAAGGGATATCAAATTATTCATATTAGCTTGCCATCCTGTAGCCAAAGATGTTATATAAAGCCATTTAGTTTTATTTAATTTTTTTAGTGTTTTATGATTTATTTTAAAATTATTTTTAATCCCACTACCTACAAAAGCCACGTATTTACTGCTTTTTCCCAACACTAAAAAAGCAAAAGCGCTTTCCTTACCCTGGATTTTTTTCATCAAAAAAGGATCCACTTTATTGGCTTTTAAAT